>JAUNKI010000045.1 GCA_030532815.1 Leptotrichiaceae bacterium | reverse complement strand
TGTGGAAATTTTCTCTCAGATTGCCGGATGGAATCTGGCAGTTTTCTTTCAGGCAGTGATAGCAGGGAGTATTTCATCAATAATTATAGGTTTTTTATCATATAAAATATTATTTGTACTTTACATAATGGGGATAATTGCTGTTGCTACAGATATAGTATGTTCCAGATACATCGGAAAATTAACTGAAAGAAATAGAAGCCAAATAGAAAAACGGTTAAAATATCTTATAGATTTTATAAATAATGTACTGATTATTAAAATTTACAATCAGGAAGAGAAATTTAGAACGAATATTAATAAAGTTTCCGATAAAATAGTAGAAAATAAAATGAGAATAAGTATGTTTGAAAATATTACAAATTTAATTAATAATATAATATATTCAATCGGATTTAAAATAACGGTTGTCGTTATGGGATTGGAACTTGTTATTAAAAAAGAAATAACTTTCGGTGCATTACTGTTAATATTTTCCATGATCGGAGGAATAGCATTTGTTGCGGAATATATGGGATGATATATAAAAACTTTAAGAAAAATCGGTGTAAGCAGTAAAAAAATAGACAGTTATATTGAAAAAATAAGTATTGACAAAAAGAAGGAAGTAATCAAATTTGAAAAAATAAAGAAAATAAAATTGGAAAATATAAAATTTAAATATAATGAAGAAAAAAAGGAAATTTTTGATAATTTAAATATTACATTTGAATTTCCGAATAATTATATTATTTTAGGAAGCAACGGCAGCGGAAAATCTACTTTGCTAAAATTGCTTTTTGGAATGAAATCTCCAATATCAGGGAAAATATACATAAACGAAAAAACATTAAATGAAGAAAATGAAAACTTATTTCCCTATGGTTATGTTTCTCAACAGGTTTCAGTTTATAATGACAGTATAATAAAAAATTTAAAAACGGATATGGAGGAAATATCTGAAAATGAAATATGGAAAGCAGTAAGGACATCGGAAATAGAAGAATGGATAAGAAGTCTGGATAACGGAATTTATACGGAAATTAAAGAAAAAGGGAAAAATATTTCCAAAGGAGAAAAAACAAGACTGGCTATCAGCAGAGAATTGATAAAAAATCCCGAAGTACTGTTTTTAGATGAGCCTGATGCAAATATTGATAAAAAAACAATGGAAAGAATTTTAAAAAATATAAGGGAAAATTACTCGACTTTAAATTTAGTAATTATAACTCATCTTTCTCAAAGGGATATGTATAAAGGCTTTAAATCAGTACAGATTTAATTTTTATGAAAATACGAGCGAGAATATTACGAAATGATACAGCTTTATTTTGAAACAAAGCTGTATTTTTATTAAGGGGAAAAATTTATTTGAATAATTATATTATTGTTTTTACAGTATCCGACATTATTATTTATAAATATAAATGCTGTTTTAATTTTATTTTTAATTTTCATAAAGATTTATAAAATCATGATTTAACTCTTTATTAGTATATGTTATTAAATTATCAAATAATAGATTTAACAAAAATTTTAAAAGCTGTAAATAACAGAATATAGGTTTTATTATAATTCTGCCAATTTGAAAAGTAAAAAAATAAACTGAAAATATCGTGAATTTCGAGTTTTCAGATATGTCTCAGTAAAAAAGTATCTTTCATTTTTAAAAATATATAATATTTATAATCGGAGAGCTGTTTTTAATTTATGAGACAGCCTCGTTTTTTATTTAACTTTATATTGTCGAAAAAAATAAAATAATAAACTGTATGGAAAAATAATAATAAAAATGGTATAATCTTATACTATAATTATTGCTGATTATTAAAGGGTGAGAATAATGAATATTACATTATATAGAAAATACAGGCCGCAGAATTTTAATGAAATTGCAGGGCAGGAGTTTGTAACGAGAGCCATAAAAAATTCCCTTAGAGAAAATAGGCTTTCCCATGCTTATCTGTTTACAGGACCGAGAGGGGTAGGGAAAACAACTATTGCAAGACTTATTGCAAAAGGGGTGAACTGTCTTAATAACGGGATTACCGACAATCCGTGCGGAGAATGTGACAACTGTAGGGAAATTACTCAGGGAATTTCAATGGATATGATTGAAATTGACGCTGCTTCAAACAGGGGAATTGATGAAATACGGGAACTTAAGGAAAAAATAAATTATCAGCCTGTAAAAGGGAGAAAAAAAGTATATATAATAGATGAAGTTCATATGCTTACAAAGGAGGCGTTCAATGCTCTCCTGAAAACTCTGGAGGAACCTCCTTCACACGTAATATTTGTACTGGCAACTACGGAAATAGATAAAATTCCCGATACGGTAGTTTCCCGTTGTCAGAGATATGATTTTCTGCCTATAGACAGGAAAGATATAACCGCTCTTTTGAGGGAAGTGGCTGAAAGGGAAAATATAACAATAGATGATGACAGCCTTGACCTTATTTACAGAAAATCCGAAGGAAGTGCAAGAGACAGTTTTTCCATATTTGAACAGGTCGTGTCAAATTTTAACGGTGAGAATATAGATATTTCAAAAACCCAGAATGCACTGGGAGTAGTTCCTGATATTGTTTTAAGTGAATTTCTCGGACTGGTTCAAAAAGGAAATAAAGAAGAACTCATAGATTTTATAGATAAAATATGGGAAGAAGGAATCGGAACGGAAATTTTTCTGAAAGATTTTGCCTATTATTTGAAAGAACAGTTTAAAAAAAATAAGGAACTTTCGGCAGATTTCATACTTAATACGATAAGTTCAATATTTTCAGTGCTGAATGAATTTAAATATGAAGAAGATAAAAGACTTTTAGGGTATGTCCTGATTCATGAGCTGTATAAGGAAAAAAGAAGTACGGAGCAGTCTGTGATAAATATCGGAGGGAATAAAGGAAAAATTGCGGAAATATCCGTAAATGAACAAAATCCGATAAATAAGGGAAAAGAGAAGAAAAAATCTTCGTCAGGTGAAAATAAAGTTGAATATCCGCTGTCCGAAAATGGAGAGGATATTTCGGCAATCCATGAAAGCAGTATAAGTTCAGTGTACTGTACTATTCAAATATTTGAAGAAAAATGGGCGGACATAAAAAAAGAAATTAAAAAGAAAAGTGTAATGCTGGAAGCACTTTTATCCGATACATATCCTGAAAAAATAGATAAAAATATTCTTTTAATAAGATTTCCTGAAGGACATAAATTTCACAGTGACAAAATAATGGAAAATGAAAACAGGATAAAAATAGAAAAAATAATAAATAAAATATGCGGTTCGGATATTCTTATAGATACTGTTTTTGAAGGAAAGAGAAAGGAACATTCGGGAGATGATTTTGTAAATAAAGTAATTGATTTTTTTGAAGGTGAAATAATTGATAAAAAATAGTATATAAAGTTGAAAAATAACAAAATTTAAAAATACGGAAAATGTAATATGGAATACGGGTCTCTCTCATAAGGTATAAAAACATATTTAATCATAAATTATATATATTTTCTATTTTTATAAAATCAGTAAAAACAATATTTTTTAATTTTTAAAAGTATATGATAATTATAGTTAGAGAATTGTTTTTGATTTATGAAACAGCCTCATAATGAATCCGTTCAGAAAAATAAAATTATTTAAAATATGCGATATTAAATACAACAGGAGGAAAATTTATGAAAGTAAAGGTAATTTTAAAAGATACAATAAAAGGTGTAGGGAAAAAAGATGAAATTGTGGAAGTAAAAGACGGATATGCAAATAATTTCTTATTTGCTCAGAATAAAGCGGTACCTGCAACCCCTGAAAATATAAATAAACTGAAAAGCAAAAATGAAAAAATAAAAAGAAATCATGATAATGATGTGAAAAAAGCCGCTGAACTGAAGGAACTTTTAAATTCAAAAGAAATAGTTCTGAAAGTAAAGTCGGGAAATAACGGAAAAGTATTCGGTTCTGTCGGAGGAAAGGAAATAGCCGAAGCAATAAAGGAACAGCTGAATGTCGAAGTAGACAAGAAGAAAATATCTTCAGATTCGAGAATGAAAGAGCTTGGAGAACATGATGTGGAAATAAAGCTTCACTCTGAAGTTAAAGCTGTAATAAAAGTGAAATTGGAAGGACAGGAATAATAAATTATGGAATTATTCAGTGAAAATAAAAATGAGAACGAACTGAAAATCCCTTACAGCATTGAAGCTGAAGAGGCACTGCTCGGTTCAATTTTCATAAAACCCGATGTTGTCGGAGATGTCATTGAAATAGTGTCATCAGCTGATTTTTACAAAAACAACTACAGAATAATATTCAATGAAATGATAAATATCTATAATACAGGGAAAATCATAGATGTACTCGTTATTAAAGATTCTCTCGAATATCAGAATCTTTTGGAAGAAATAGGCGGAGAAGACATACTTTATGATTTGACCGATGTGGTGCCTACTGCAGCCAATGCCGTGACTTATGCCCAGATTATAAAAGAGCGTTCTGTCCAGAGACAGCTCATAGAAACAGGGGAAAGAATAACGAGAATGGCTTACAGAGGTTACGATGAAGTGGATAAAATGCTTGATAAAGCTGAGAGCATGATATTTAAAATAGCCGAATCAAAACAGAAAAAAGACGTAGTTTCATTGAGGGAACTGGCAGGAATGAAAATTTCCAGCCTGGATGAAATGTCCAAGTATAAAGGCGGATTAAGGGGAATGAGTTCGGGATTTACCGATTACGATACCCTTACAAGCGGATTTCACGGCTCGGACCTTATAATACTTGCTGCAAGACCTGCCATGGGAAAGACGGCGTTTGCCCTGAATCTTGCCCTTAATGTGGCAAAGACGGGGAAACATGTACTTATATTCAGTCTGGAAATGGGGAATGAACAGCTTTTTGAAAGACTTCTTTCCATTGATTCCAAAATAAAACTGAAGTCCATAAAAGACGGAACTTTGACAAATGACGACTATACTCTTTTGGGAAACAGTATGGGAAGGTTGTCCGAACTTCCCCTTTATATTTCGGATTCATCAAGTGTAAACATACTTGAAATAAAAGCAGTGGCAAGAAGGCTGAAAGCTGAAGGAAAGCTGGATTTTATGCTTATTGACTATTTACAGCTCATAACGCCTTCTGAAGGTTCCAAGAAAAGTAGAGAGCAGGAAATTTCGGAAATTTCGAGATCCCTTAAAATTATTGCCAAAGAACTGAATATCCCTATTATTACATTGTCTCAGCTATCAAGAAGTGTGGAGTCGAGGACAAATAAAAGACCTATACTGTCCGATTTAAGAGAGTCGGGAGCAATAGAACAGGATGCCGATATGGTAATGTTTCTGTACAGGGATGCCTATTATCAGAAGGAGAATATGCAGGAACAGCAGGGATTTAATGACCCGAATATGCCTAAAAGCTATACGGGACAGCAATCGGATAATTTGGAAAAAACAAATCCTGAAATAGAAACTGTGGAAGTAATTATCGGAAAGCATAGAAGCGGGCCTACGGGAACTATAATTTTAGGATTCAGACCGAGTTATCAGCAATTTGTAAATGTAATAAGCGATGCCCGTGCAAATATGTACCCTGAATAGAAAATGAAAGAAGAAGGAATGCAGACGGGGAATGATTTTTACTATAACGGAGTATACAAAATAATGTATAAATAACAAACTTAATATAAATTCAAGGAGGGAAAATGCAGCAAAAAGGAAAAGTTGAGCTTCTTGCACCTGCGGGTAATATGGAAAAATTAAAGACAGCTTTTCATTTCGGAGCAGATGCGTGTTTCGTAGGAGGCAGTGCATTCAATTTAAGGGGAATGTCGTCAAATTTTAAAAACAGTGAATTAAGGGAAGCCATAGATTTTGTACATAGTCTCGGGAAAAAAATATATGTAACACTGAATATATTTGCCCATAATTCTGAAATAGAGTATATGCCGAGATTTATCAGGTTACTCGATGAATACGGGGCTGATGCGGTAATAGTTGCAGATTTGGGAGTGTTTCAGCTGGTACGGGAAAATGCACCGAATTTACCTATACACGTAAGTACACAGGCTAACAATACAAACTGGATGAGCGTGAAAACATGGCGTGACATGGGAGCTAAAAGGGTAATTCTGGCAAGGGAAATGTCCCTTACGGAAATAAGAACAATCAAGGAAAAAGTTCCAGATGTGGAAATAGAAGTATTTATACACGGGGCAATGTGTATGGCTATTTCGGGGAGATGTCTGTTAAGCAATTATTTTACTTCCCGTGATGCCAATAGAGGAATATGTGCACAGGACTGCAGATGGAACTATAAAGTAATAGCTGAAGGTCATGAGGAAAAAGGGGCTCACGACATTGTCGAAGAACATGGAAGTACATTTATATTCAATGCAAAAGATTTATGTACAATAGAATTTATAGACAAAGTCCTTGAAACAGGAGTAGATTCACTGAAAATAGAAGGAAGAATGAAAAGTATCTATTATAATTCTACTGTTGTGAAACAGTATAGGCAGGCTCTGGATTCCTATTATTCGGGAAATTATAAATATGACCCCAAATGGCTGTACGAACTTCAGACAATAAGTCACAGACTGTATTCCAAAGGGTTTTATCTCGGTGTGACTACGGAAGAGGATCAGAATTACAATACAGGTTCATCTTACAGTCAGACTTATCAGCTGGTAGCCAAAGTAGTGGAAAAACTGGATAACAACAGGTATGTATGGCAGATAAGAAACCGTGTATTTGCCAGTGATGAGCTTGAACTTGTAAGACCTGAGCAGGATCCTGTAAAATTTAGAATAGAAAATTTTCTGAACACTAAAAATAATGAAATTATAGAAGTTGCTCATCCGAATACCATAGCCATAATAGAAACCGATGTAAAAATGGAACCTATGGACTTAATAAGAGTAAAGTTGCCTGAAGGTCAGTCGGACAGCGACATGGAAACAGGTGAGAATACTTTGTAAAAAACTCCTTTAATAAAATGTTTAAGTTTTTTCAAAGTCAATCTAAAAATAAATCAAAGTATGATGACATATACTCTTCTGTGAAGAGGTAAATACACGATTTTAAAATGGTAGAGTATTATACTCTACTATTTTTTCATAAATTAGTGTATAATATATTAAAATAAAAAACGAAGTGGTGATATTATGAGAGAAAAAATATTAGTAATTGAAGATGATCCGAAAATTTCCAGACTGTTGGAAATAGAGCTGAAATTTGAAGGTTTTGATGTGTTTTTTGCCTATGACGGTAAAGAAGGTCTCAATATGGCAAAATACGGTTCATATGATTTGATTTTACTTGATGTTATGCTTCCGAAAATGAGCGGAATGGAAGTATGTAAAAGAATAAGGGAAGGTTCTCAGGTGCCTATTATAATGCTTACTGCAAAAGATGAAATAAGTGATAAAATAGTAGGGTTTGACTACGGTGCCGATGACTATATGACAAAGCCCTTTTCAAATGAAGAACTTCTTGCAAGGATAAAGGCTCTTTTGAGAAGAACTAAAAAAACGGTGGACCATAAAGGAGTATTTGAATTTGAAGATTTGAAAATCAATTATTCTACTTATGAAGTATTCAGAGGAGAAACTCTTATATCCCTTTCCAAGAGAGAATTTGAACTTCTGGATTTTCTTGTATTAAATAAAGGGATAGTTTTATCAAGGGATAAAATACTGGAAGAAGTTTGGGGATTTGACTACATAGGAAATGACAACATTCTGGATCTTTACATTAAATATTTAAGAGATAAAGTTGACAAACCTTATGAGAGAAAATTTATTCAGACAGTGAGAGGTATCGGATTTATTTTTAAATAAGGAGATAATCTATGAAAAAAATAAAATTAGAAGATCGTATTTCAATGAGTTACGTTCTTCTATTTTTAGCGTTAATATTAATTTCCAATTTTGTACTCATTTATATACTGAAAAAGGAAAATTCAAGATCTCTTCAGATGGCTGCTGCGGCAAAACAGGAAGAATTGGACGAATATCTCGATAAATGGGCTGTTTATTCAAGATCTGAACAGTTTCAGTGGGAATCGCCGTCAGGACAGCTTCAGGGAGAGAGAATAGTATATCTCAGACGTCCGTTCAATCCCGGTGATAGTGAGTATCTTTACTTGATGCAGGCAAAATCTGAAGATACAAGACAGATACTTTTAAACAGTTTTACTCCTGTGGATATTCTCGATATGGGAATTGACAGGGAAAGTATGATTGTTCAGGGACAGGGCATTATAGATACTATTGAAAACAACAATATAAGGGAAAATAATATTAAAGGGAAAGATATAAGACTGTTTGACAAAAAAACAGCAGAAAGCGAACAGGATAGTGATATTTATCATGTATTTAAAGTGAGTAGAAAAATGAAAGCCGGTATAAGGGAATATACCGTTGATATTTATGTGCTGAAAAATATAAGTCAGGAAACGAAAATATACAATCGGCTTCAGCTTCTCATCGTTTTATTTTCATTAATAGGAGTAATTATTACCGTTGTTATGTCAAGGCTTTTAAGTAAAAGGATTTTAAGACCCGTAAACAGTATTATAAAAACAGCGAAAACCATTAATACGGATGACTTGAGTAAAAGAATCGACGTTCCGAAAACAGAGGACGAATTACAGAATCTGACACTGATTATAAATGAAATGCTGGACAGACTGGAATTTTCCTTTGACAATCAGTCAAAGTTCGTGTCGGATGCCTCTCATGAATTACGTACTCCATTGGCAATAATAAAAGGTTATGCAGAAATTATAAAGAAAAGAAAACTTACGGATACGGAAATTTTTGAAGAATCAATAGATTCCATAATAAATGAAGCGGAAAATATGAAAAGTCTTGTTCAGAAACTTTTGTTTCTTGCCAAGGGAGAAGTTACAAAAATAAACACAAATTTTTCCGAAATTGATGCGAGTGAATTTATTCAACAGATATATTCCGATACTGTAGTGTCGGTAAAAGACCATACATTTAATTTGGAGAAATCCGAAGACTATAAAATTAAAGCAGATACGACACTTCTTCAGCAGGCAGTAAGAGCACTAATAGAAAATGCGGTAAAATACTCCGATAAAAATACTAATATTTACATAATTTCAGAAAAGAGAGAAAATACGGGAAGAATTACCATAAAAGATGAAGGAGTCGGAATGACCGCCGAAGATGCCAAAAGAGTATTTGAAAGATTTTACAGAGTCGATGCTTCAAGGACTAAGGCTACTGGAGGTACAGGACTTGGACTTGCCATTGTTAAAAGAATAGTCGAAATACATAACGGGAAAATAGAAGTAAATTCCGCATTGGGTAAAGGGACGGAAATAACAGTTGTATTACCTTTAGTAGTGAAAAAATTAGTTGAAAAATCTAAAAACGGAAAATCAATATTAAAAATAGGTAACAATAAAAAATAAATACATTATATAAGATATTTAGGAGGAAAAAATGGGTAGAAAATATTTCGGAACAGACGGCATGCGTGGAGAAGCCAATAAGGATCTGACAATTGATCTTGTCACAAATTTAGGATTGGCTCTGGGATATTATCTGAAAAAAAATAAGAAGGAAGCGGTAAAACCTAAAGTAATTTTAGGAACGGATACGAGAATATCCGGATATATGATAAGATCGGCACTGACGGCGGGACTGACTTCAATGGGAGTACATATTGATTTTGTAGGAGTTCTTCCCACTCCGGGTGTATGTTACCTGACAAGAAAATTAAATGCCGATGCGGGAATAATGATATCGGCTTCTCATAATCCTGTAAAAGATAACGGAATTAAAATTTTCAGTCAGAACGGATATAAGTTACCTGACAATATTGAAGAAGAATTGGAAGCTCTTATGGAAAATCGTGAAGAACTGCTGAAACATCAAATATCAGGAGATGATTTGGGAAGATTCAAATATGTGGAAGATGACATGAGAATATATCTTGATTTTCTTGAATCTACAGTGAAGAGAAGTTTTAAAGGGACAAAAATAGTAATTGATGCTGCAAACGGAGCGGCTTACAGAGTTGCTTCAAAAATCTTTCAAAGACTCGGTGCGGACATAATAGTTATAAATAATATACCTAACGGAAAAAATATAAATGTTGATTGCGGTTCTACTCATCCTGAATTGCTGCAGGATGTCGTAAAAGTATATAACGCGGATTTGGGACTGGCTTACGACGGAGATGCGGACAGACTTATAGCTGTGGATCATACGGGACGTATAATAGATGGAGACCTCATAATAGCTATAATTGCTGAAAATTTTAAAAAGAAAGGTCTTTTAAATGATAACAAAGTTGTTACAACTGTTTCAAGTAATATGGGATTTGAAAAATATCTCGAAGAAAACGGTATAGGATTAATAAGAGCCAATGTGGGAGACAGATATGTCCTTGAAAAAATGAAAGAATTCGGTCTTAATCTCGGCGGAGAACAGTCAGGACATATTCTTATGCTTGATTACAATACTACAGGAGACGGTGTCCTTTCTTCAATTCAGCTGGTTTCGGCAATGCTGGAAAGCGGAAAAACCTTAAATGAACTGGTGAAGGATATAAAATTATGGCCGCAGGATTTACAAAATGTAACGGTGTCCAAAGAGAAAAAAGCTACATGGGAAACCAATAAAGCACTGACGGACTTTATCAAGGAAAAAGAACAGGAAATAAACGGAAAAGGGAGAATTCTCGTAAGAGCGTCAGGAACGGAGCCGCTTATAAGGGTAATGGTTGAAGCTGAAACTCAGGATATAGTTGATAAATATATTAAAGAATTAATAGAAAAAGTTAAAGCGGAACTCGGATAACGGAGTAATATAGAAAATATATCAGGAAAATTTAATAGGAAAGGATATTGAAAAATTCAGTTCGGTCAGAAAACAGGAGGGAAATATATGATTAATGAAATTTTTGAATTATTTTTAAAAACAGCTGAAGAGGAAAGTATTTCCAAAGCTGCCGATAAACTCTATATTTCCCAACCTGCATTATCCCAGCAGCTGAAAAATCTGGAAAAGGAACTGGGGACTTTTCTGTTTGTAAGGAGCAATAAGGGAATTAAACTGACAGAAGAGGGAGAAATAGTTTATAAATATTTTTCAATGTCCGAAAATCTCTTATATGAAATGAGAAAAGAGTTGGAAGATAAGAAAAATAATGTGAAAAAAATCAGAATATCGGCTGTTCCCACAATGTGCAACTATTCACTGCCGTGTGTAATTTATCATCTGAAACAGCATTATCCAAATATATCTGTGGAACTTTACAGTAGAAGTGACAGTTTTACAATAGAAGAAGAACTTGTAAGGGAAAGATGTGATATAGGTTTTCTTTCGGAAAATATAAAAAATAACTGTATTCTCACAAGTAAAAAAATATTTGAGGAGGAAATAGTTCTCATTGCATCAAACATATCAAAAAAATATCCTGATTTTATATCAGTGAAAGAATTAAACGGATACGACCTGATAAATATATCTACTGAAAATGAAATTACCAAAACAGTTTCAAAATATATAAACGGTTTTGAAAACTATAAATTTACATATAATCTGGAAAGTATAGATGCAATAAAGTCAAGTGTCATAAATGGTTACGGATTGGCTTTTCTGCCTTATTCCACAATAAAAAAGGAACTTTACACAAAAGAGCTTAAAATAGTGAATATTGACAATTTGTCCATTATTCAGAATATAAGCCTCGTAAAAAGAGTTTCAGAAGCTGACGGACTGAAAAGAGTTATTTCATATATAGAAAAGCATATATCAAAATTTATTTATTAATAGTAATTTCCCACACACCTTTAAGAACTTCTTCGGTTTTATATCTGAACTTATTCAGTGTGCAGTAATATTCAATGTTTTGTAATGCGAGGCTGTGATCAGTCACAAGAAGAACTTTTTTTCCGTTTACAATGTGGGAATGTTTTTCTCTCAGCATTATTACCGGAAGCGGACAATTATAGCCAAGACAGTTTATTTTCAGCATAAATTTAAAGTTCCTTTCAAAATTTGTTTTTGTAATTAGTTTAAAATTATATCAGTCTGTCAAATTATTAATAAAAATAATTCAAAAGTTTAAAATTTAATCAATATTCAATTTGCTATTCCGATTTTAAAGAGATTTTATTATAAAAAACTGTTTATAGTATATTATACAATTAATTATATAACAGAATATTCAAATAGTCCAATTTTTTTAAAATTTATTTTACATCATTGTATTTGTTGGAGCATATCTAAAAACTGTCAAAATGATTGATTTTTAACGAATATTTTAAAATAATAAATAAGGGAATATCAGTTTTATTATAATTCTGCTAATTTAAAAAATAAAAAAGATACTGAAAATACTGTGGATTTTGAGTTTTCAGGTATACTCCGACAAAAAATAAAAAAATATTATATAAAATAAATTGAAAATTATAAAAAAACACTTGCTTTATTTTGAAAATAAATGTATAATTCTGAATA
>JAUNKI010000044.1 GCA_030532815.1 Leptotrichiaceae bacterium | reverse complement strand
CCTTTACTCAATACTATGATAAAATCTTCAGTATTATAATATTTTCTTATTTCATCTCTTACTTTTTTCATATGTTCTTCAGATACATCTTCAGAAAAGCGAAACTCTATTACAGGGGTTATATTATTATATTCCATAAATTCCTGCCAGTCTATTTTTTTAAACTCCCTTTCCATACTAAAATATTTTTCAAATTTTTCTCCGTATTCATACATTTTTTCCTCCATAGAAAGAACACTGCCTTTTTTACACTTTTCATCAATTACATACATGAGTACTGTACGGTCATTATCTTGTAATTCTCCACAGCCCCATATACCGTATATTGCCGGAAAAGAATAGTTGACTTTATTTTTATCCAATATTTTCTCTATACTTTCAAAGTCATTTCCTTTCGACTTGTCATATATCAGCTCATTTAATACATACGGTCTAAGCCCGTCATAATCCAGTAAATTTAAAAACGTTGAAATTTTTTCTATTTTAAAAAACTTTACTTTTCCTATATAGTCATTATCCGTTAAAATTTTGTCTTCATCATATATATAGCCTTCTGAAGGCTCTTTATATATTGAATTAAAGTATTTGGATTTGTACACAGGACGTTTTTTAGGTTCTATTTCGTAGATAATTCCCGATTGAAACGGAGTACTATATTCAGTAGCCTTTATTTTGTAATCATTAATATCGAATTTTACTTTGAAATTTTTATAAAATATATCTATACGATATTTTAGTTTTTTTTCTTTTTCTCTTTCGAACTTCTTATATTTAACTTTTCTATTTAATTCTGAAATCATTTTTAAACTCGGATTTAACAGCGGTTTTAAAAATAAAAAGGATAAAACAAGTATTGTAGAAAATAAAATAATTTTTATCTTTTTACTAAAAATTTTCATATATTACCTGCCTAATATTGTTTTTAAGTCTTTTTCTTTTATTTTTATACTTTCTCTATCTGCTTTATGAGAATCCAATTTCCCTGTTTCTCTATCTCTATATTGCTTTACTTCTATAGCAGGAAGTCCTATTCTTTTTCTTATCCCTCCTATTATAACTGTTATATCTGCTATACCGTCATTTATCGGAGAAAATTCATATGTTTTATTTCCATGTTTATCAGATACGGTTTTATTTAACATCCCTCTTCCTTTATTCGGTACGATTACTATCATTTTGCCGTTGTTCAGATACTTTCCGGGATTATTTACAGGAGCAGGATCCACTGCCACTACTCCTAAATCTAAATGTGAACCGACATATATTGCCTCGGCTCCTCCAAGGGAATGTCCGCTTACTCTCATAAGTTTTTTTCCTTTTACATCATATTTTTTCTGAATTTTTTTAGCAAATTCCAATGAATCTTTATATTGTTTCGGAGTTCCCAATTCATTTGATTTGTAATGTTTAGAAGAAATATTTGCATAATTTCCGATTATCATCTTCCCTGTCAGCATTTCCAGCAATGCTTTATTCTTAATATTACCGAATAAATTATTTGACCAGTCTTTATCCCAGTTTTTGTAATCTTTATGAGGTTCTGTCAATCCGGGATTACTTCCCTGATATATTATTTCTATTCCTTTTCTTGAATTTTCAACAACAACTGCTCTCATTCCCGATTCAGTAGTTCCATGTTCAAAAACTTTGTATATTCTTTTTGATATCGGTGCTTCATAAATATTTATTCCTTCTATATCCAATTTACCGTAAATCCCGTCTTCTGAATCACTAGCCATAACAACTAAATCCGAAAGTTCATTTTTGATATTTTTTCAGCAAGAATTTCCAAACTTTTCTCTTCTTTATCTACCGTTTCTATTTTAGATTTTCCTGATTTATCTCCGTATTTTTCTTCTATTTTTTCAATATTTCCTTCTTGTAATAATTTTTTCAGTTCCTCTCTTTCTCTAATTTCAATTAATGAAAGTCTGTCTCTTCCCAATAGGTAACTTAGTCTTTTTTCGGCATTATTTACAGTATTATTATATAATTCTTCGGCTTTTTCCTTTGGTTTTCCTAACTTTTCATACACTAAATATTTACCATTTTTCACATCCTGAATTATTTCTATTGTATAGTCTTTTAATTCAATATTTCCATGCTCAGAGAAATTTTTCAGATAATCGTACTGTTTCTGACTTATTTCCCTTATTCTTTCATAATTTTTTTCCATTTCCACTTTGGAATATTCTTCTCTTATTATTCTTTTTGACAGCTTTTCCAGTTCTTTTAATTCACTTGATGTTAATTTATCTTTTTGGGACAATTCTCTTACTCTTCCTTCAATATTTCCTTTATTCCTTACTTTAGGTTTTTCATTTATCCGTCTTTTTACATTATCATCTGCACGTATTATTTTATCTGCCTGTTTTACCCTTTCTTTGAAGACTCTCGGGGGTAATTTTATATCCAACAGACTTCTGTTATCTGCATTATTGTTGTCAGTCATAATACGTGTTTTTTTATTCATGTTCGACACTCTCCTTTACGATAATACTGTAATTTAAATTCTCAACTGTAAAACTCATTGTTTCCTCAGCACATATATAAAAAATAACAGCATAAAAAAGCTGTCAGTTTTCTCACAGATCCGAGATCTTAATTTTTTTCAAAAAAGTTAAAATTGATTTTTCCTTCATACAGTACTGCCCCTTTCTGTATTAAAGTTTAAATTCTTATGTAAAACCTCTGTTTTATTTTACTTTAATTTCGCATATATTGTCAATTAAATTTTCATCTTTTACAATCAATATGAATATTGATGAAGCTGCCGCATAAATCAAAAATATACTTTTATGCAAATTCTGTCATATTTTTCATAAATTCGACAGAAATAACATTATTTAATAAGTTAACCGACTTACGGGACAACTTCATTTTTTTATTTTTTTAATAATGGATATCCTAATTTTTCCCTTATTTCTATAAACTGTTGTGCACATTTTTTAGCCAAATCTCTGACTCTTAATATATAAGACATTCTTTCGGTAGTACTTATAGCTCCCCTTGCGTCAAGATTGTTAAATGTATGTGAACACTTCAGAACATAATCATATGCAGGTAATACAAGTTTATGGTCTAAACAGTTCAAAGCCTCTTTTTCATACATATCAAACAACTTAAATTGCATAGGAACATCCGCTACTTCAAAACTGTATTTTGACATTTCATATTCATACTGGTATCGTCTTTCACCGTATTTAACATTTTTTGCCCATTCCAGATCATAAACATTTTCCTTGTCCTGTAAATAAAGTGCTATTCTTTCAAGTCCGTATGTAAGCTCAGCAGGAGTTATTTCAACTTCAATTCCTCCGACTTGTTGAAAATAAGTAAATTGAGTTATTTCCATTCCGTCAAGCCATACTTCCCAGCCAAGTCCCCATGCTCCCAATGTAGGACTTTCCCAGTTATCCTCCACAAACCTTATATCATGAACTTTCGGATCTATTCCGAGAGCTACAAGGCTTTCCAGATAAAGTTCCTGAATATTTTCAGGTGAAGGCTTCATTATTACCTGAAACTGATGATGCTGATACACTCTATTGGGATTTTCTCCGTATCTTCCGTCCTTAGGTCTTCTTGACGGTTCTACATAGGCTATGTTCCAAGGCTCCGGACCCAGTGACATTAAAAACGTATCAGGATTGAAAGTTCCTGCTCCCGTTTCCACATCATAAGGATTTCCTATTACGCAGCCTCTTTCACCCCAGAATTTCTGAAGTGTCAGTATTATTTCCTGAAAAGTCATATTAAACATCTCCTTTTCCAATTTTTACATTTTCTTTGTCATTTTTCTTTCCTTTATATTTTCGTATAAAATAATCAATTACGATAATATATATTCCTATATGAATGTACATATCCGCAACATTGAATACGAATTTCCATATACCGTTAAAATCTATCATATCCACTACAAATCCTCTGAATATCCTGTCAGTCATGTTTCCCAAAGCTCCTGCCGCTATTACGGAAATGCCTATCTTTGTCCATTTTGTATAATTTTTAAAATTTTTAAATTCTGAAAAAACTATATAAGCTATTAAAATTATACTTATTACTGTAAAGACATTTATTTTCCCCTGAAAAAGACCGAATATCCCTCCATGATTTTCCACATAGGTAAAATGAAAAAAATCTTTTATTACAGGTATTGAATAACCGATATTCCCTCCTGATATTCTGACCATTTCATACTTAGTAAACTGGTCTATAGATGCAAGAACCGATATTATTAATATATATAGCATATTTCCTTCCTTTATTTAAGATTCAGAACTGTTTCATAAGTTGAAAAACATATTAAAAATAAAGTTTATATGTTTTATTATTTTACAAAATAGTCAAACACAACAATTTATACTTAAAAAAATATATTATTTGCAACTTAAAAACTATTTCTGACTTATGAAACAACTCCTGCAAAAATTATTAATCCGGATTTCCTAAATTATGAAATTTTCCGTTTATTATTGAAAAAAGGAATAAAATCCTTTTGAATATCCCCTTAAAACACATTAAATATTTTCATTAGAAATATGAAACAGGAAGTCTTCAAAAATATCTTATTTTACCTTTATATTTTAGAAAAATCATAAATACAAATACATTTGTCACAATTTTTTTATTTTCCGTAAAAATAAATTAGGATTTTAAAACTTTTGCACATCTCGGACATACGTCAGGATACTCTGTATCATTCCCTACTTCTTCATGATATTTCCAACATCTTTCACATTTTTTTCCTAAAGCTTTTATTACTCCTATGGAAAGTCCCGAAATTTCGCTGCTCTGTAATTCATCCTTTACGAATTTCGTCTGTGAAACAATGAATAAATCCGATATTTCATCTTCAGTGTAATTCTTCAGGAATGAATACTCATCATTATCAACTTTTAAAAGGATTCTCGCATCGAGAGAATGCCCTATCAGTCCTTCCTGTCTTGCTGCTTCAAGTTTTTTATTTACTTCTTTTCTCAGATTCTGGATTTTACTCCATTTTTTTGCCAGTTCATCATTTTTATATCCTGGCTCGGCTTCTATCCAACTGGATAAATGAACGCTTTCCTCTTCTTTGATTGTTTCAGGTATTCTTTCCCATATTTCATCTGCAGTAAATGAAAGAACGGGAGAAATAACTCTTACCAATACTTTCAGAACTTCCGTCAGTACAGTCTGGGCACTTCTTCTTCCTGACGAATCCTTTTCTTCACAATACAATCTGTCTTTTACTATATCCAAATAGAAAGAAGACATATCTATTGAGCAGAAATAGGTAATTTCCTGAAATAAGCTGTAAAACTCATATTTGTCATAATATTCCGTCGTTTTTTCTTTCAGTTCCTCAAGCTTATGCATTGCCCATTTATCTATTTCATACATATCTTCATAGTTTACTTTTTTATTTACATAGTCAAAATCATTCAGGTTTCCCATTAAAAATCTTGCAGTATTTCTGATTCTTCTGTAAGCATCGGACATCTGCTGCAATATATTTTCCGAAATTCTCACATCTTCTCTGTAATCTACTGAAGAAACCCAAAGTCTCAATATATCCGCTCCGTATTTTTCAATGATGTCTTTGGGTATAATCGTATTTCCTAAGGATTTCGACATTTTTCTGCCCTGTCCGTCCATTACGAAACCGTGTGTGAGTACCCTCTTATACGGAGCATCTTTAGTACTTGCAATTGATGTAAGTAGAGATGACTGGAACCATCCCCTGTGCTGATCGCTCCCTTCCAGATACAGGTCTGCCGGTCTCGGTAAATTTCTCGGGATTAATACTCCTCTATGAGAAACTCCCGAATCAAACCAGACATCCATTATACTTCTTTCTTTTCTCAGTTTTATACCTTTTAAATTATATTTTTCAAGTAAATCGTTGCCTATAATTTCCTCCGCTTCATATTTCCACCATATATCGGTACCTTCTTTTTTCACTGTTTCAATTATTCTGTCCATTATTTCAGGTTCATATATGACTTCATCAGTGTCGGAATTATAAAATAGAGGTATCGGTACTCCCCAGACTCTCTGTCTGGAAATAGTCCAGTCAGGTCTTGTTTCGAGCATAGCATTAATTCTGTTTTTTCCCCATTCAGGTACAAATTCAACATTTTCAAGTGCTTTCAAAGCATTTCCCCTTACATCGCTTTCATCAACACTTATAAACCATTGTTCCGTAGCTCTGAAAATTACGGGCTTTTTACTTCTCCAGTCATGAGGATACGAATGGGTAAACTCACTGTAAGCCATTAAATGACCCGAATTTCCCATATCTTCCACTATGGCTTTATTCGCTTTTTTATAAAATAAACCTTCGTATTTCCCTGCATCTTTAGTCATATGCCCCTGATCGTCTACAGGAGATAAAACTCCTATTCCGTATAACTGTCCGACCATATAATCTTCCACCCCGTGTCCCGGTGCAGTATGCACTGCTCCCGTACCGGCTTCAAGAGTTACATGTTCTCCCAATATTATAAGACCTTCCCTATCCAGAAACGGATGTCTGTAATGGGTCTTTTCTATTTCACTTCCTTTAAATTCCTTTATCAGTTCATGTTTCAGTTTCATAGTTTCAAAAGCTTTTTCAGCAAGTTCCTTAGCTAAAATGAGATTTCCCTTTTCAGTTTTATATACTCCGTAATCAAAGTCTTTATTTAATGCTATCCCTAAATTTGCAGGCAATGTCCAAGGAGTAGTTGTCCATATTACGATACTTGCTTCGTCCAATCCGAGTTTTTCGGTCAAATCCTTTGAACCTTCCATTTTTACATAAATCGAAGGAGAAACTACATCCTTATATTCAATTTCGGCTTCTGCCAGTGCAGTTTCGGTAGTAGGTGACCAGTATACAGGTTTCAGCCCTTTATACACATATCCATTTTCATATATCTCCTTAAAGACCTTCAGCTGTTCTGCTTCATATTCGAATTTCAAGGTAATATAAGGATTTTCCCAGTTTCCTAAAATTCCGAGTCTTATAAATTCCTCTTTCTGTTTTTCTATCCATTTCAACGCGTATTTTTTACATTCCTGACGTATCTGAAGAGGTGTCATGTTTCTTGCCTTTTCTCCGTATTCCTCCATTATTTTCCATTCTATGGGCAATCCGTGCGTATCCCATCCGGGAATATAGGGAGCATTGTAACCTCTTAGTCTTTTATATTTTAATATTATATCTTTCAAAACTTTATTTAAAGCATGTCCTATATGTATATTTCCATTTGCATAAGGAGGACCGTCATGCAGTACGAAAAAATCTTTTCCCTCCTTCAATGACTTTTCATAAATTTTTCCTTTTTTCCAATCTCTTAATGTCAACGGTTCTTTTTGAGCAAGATTAGCTTTCATTTTAAAACTTGTTTTAGGTAAATTCAGTGTTCCTGCATAATCAACTTTTTCAACATTTTTTTCTTCCGACATTTTTCCTCCAACTTCTTATATTTATTAAGGAATTATTACTTTTAAAATTCCTGTCATTCTATTTTTATAAATATTATTTCATATATTTTTATTTTTTCCGATATATAGATTTTATCATTTTTCAAATCAAACATTGGAAAATCCTTTAATTTTCACTTTTTTACATGATTTTACAAAATTTTAAGATAAAAAATTCAGTTTTTTTCCTATCGGTTCTTAAAAGACTTACACTATAATACTTCCTGCAAATACAAGTATTCCTAATACTATCGCATAAACTAAGGAGTATTTCAGTGTAGTTCTCAACATATCTCCTTCCTTCCCCATAAGACCTACTGTTGAAGCTGCAATTGCTATATTCTGGGGAGAAATCATTTTTCCTCCCGTAGCTCCTGCAGTATTTGAAGCAATAAGCAGTTCTTTCAGAGGCTGATGTCCCGCTTTCAGACCTTCGGCAACATTAAACTGTAAATTTCCGAATAAAAGGTTGGAAGATAGATCACTTCCTGTTACAAACGTCCCTATTGTACCGAGAAAAGGAGAAATCAAAGGAAAATTTTTCCCCATAATCTGTACAAATCCGTCAGCTATACTGTTTATCATTCCACTGTGCTTCATAACTGCCGATAACGCAACTATCCCCATTATAACTGAAATTGACGGCAATTTATGTTTTACGGTATCGGTAAATACTGAAATCATATCTTTAACTTTTGCTTTCTGAAAAAAACCGGCTATGACAGTTGCCGTAATAATAGGAACTCCCGGTGCAAGCAGCCACTTAAAGGTAACATTTGCTTTGGAAACTTCACCGTTAATATCTCTGAATACTTCAGGATTTCCCAATGTGAAGTTGAATACCGAATTGGTATGTTCCAGTAATTCATGGACAGCATGAACGACAGGACTCGTACCCACAATTAAAACGACCATAAGAATATACGGCAGCCATGCCAGAATTCCTTCTTTCAATGTTACAAGCTGTTTTTCAGTACTCTCTTTTTCTTTAATAAATATTTTCACTGCCCCTATCATTAATACCATTGCCAATAAACTTGACAGAATTGTCGGCAACTCGGCTCCTGTTGTTTTTGCTATTACAGGCTGCACGGAATATCCGATTATTGAAGCTCCTATAACAGGAATTATACCGTCACCGAAAGCTCCGCTTCCTTCTTTCCTTTCATTGTCAGCCATTTTTACAAGTATAAAGGGAATAATGAACATTATCGGCCACAGAAGTAATGAAATATAAAAGCTTATTTCGTTGGGACTCAGGTTTAGCAGACTACTCATTGTGGTAACAGGCAATCCTACAGTTCCAAATGCCGTCGGTGTAGTATTAGCTATAAGACACATAATTGCGGCATTTAAAGGATTAAAACCTAAAGATACCATTATTGCCGCAGGAATTGCCACTGCTGTACCGTATCCTGCAACACCTTCTATAAATCCTCCAAATCCCCACGCAAGTATAAGAGCCTGTGCCCTTTTATCAGTAGTTATATTTCCCAGCATTTTTTTTATAACATTTATTTCCCCGGTTTTTACCGACAGTTCATATGCAAATATGGCAGCTATCACTACCAGGCCTATAGGCATCCATGCTACTGCAAATCCTTCCATAATAGATCCTATTACCCCTGTTACAGGCATTCTCCATTCTTTAACAATAAAATTCAGAAGTATTGCCGCTCCAAGGCTGGTATATGCACTCAGCATAGGCGAACATTTTAATAATGCCAGCATAAATAAAAACAATATAATAGGTACCAATCCCATAAAAAATAAACTCATCTTTTTTCCTTTCCTTCTACGCTTTATATATTAATAACCTGTCGTAAATATAATGTTACTGTTTCCCCGTATTAAGTATACTTTATTTTTTTATATTCCTTTTCTTGTCAGTCCTACTCTGCCTCTTTCCTTGTCCAAAGATAAAATCTTGACTTTTATAATCTGCCCCACAGACAGCACCTTTGTGGGATCTGAAACAAATTTATCCGATATTTGGGATATATGTATCAATGCATCATTCTTCAGTCCTATATCTACGAAAACCCCAAATTTCGCAACATTTCTGACTGTCCCTTCAAGAACCATACCTTCAGAGAGATCTTCCATATTAAGTATATCCGATCTTAATAATGGTTTTTCAAACTCATCTCTCGGATCTCTCCTGTCTTTCAATAATGCCTCATATACATCTTTTGCCGTTTGAGGTCCGAAATCATTTTCTTTTATAATTTTTTCCATATTAATTTTCTGAAGTTTCTGTCTTACATCATTCAGATTTTCCTTTAAATCCGAAACTTTACAGCCTGCCTCTTTTAATATTGTTTCAGCAATATGATAAGATTCCGGATGGATTATGGTATTATCCAAAGGATTGCTGCTGTCAGGCACTACCACAAACCCTGCCATCTGCTCAAACGCCTTGTCTCCCAAGCCTTTTACTTTTTTCAGTTCCTTTCTGTCTTTAAAATCTCCGTTTTCATGTCTATAATCAACCAGATTTTTTGCCACATTTTTCTTAATCCCCGAAACAAAGCTTAATAAAGCCCATGAAGCCGTATTTATATTTACCCCTACATTGTTAACCACATGTTCTATTGTCTGTTCCAGCATTTCATTAAGTTTTTTCTGATTTACATCATGCTGATACATTCCTACTCCTATGGATTTGGGATCAATTTTTACAAGCTCCGCCATAGGGTCCTGTATTCTTCTTGCTATGGAAATAGCCCCTCTTGCAGTAACGTCCAAATCGGGAAATTCTTCTATAGCAAGTTTTGACGCAGAATAAACCGAAGCTCCCGCTTCATTGACTATCAGATAGGAAACCTGTTTCTTCGCTTCTTTTATTATTTTTGCCACAAAACTTTCTGTTTCCCTTGAAGCTGTTCCGTTTCCGATAGCAATTATATCAACATCATATTTGGCTATATAATCCAATATTTTTCTTTTAGCTTCGTCAAGCTGTCTCTGATTATGCATTTCCTCTACCAAATAAAGTACGTCATTCGTTTCATAAAAACCGTCTTTATTAATAATAACCATTTTACAGCCTGTTCTGTATCCCGGATCCAGACCCATTAATGTTTTCTTTGATAAAGGGGGCTGTAGCAGCAGTTTCTCGAGATTTTCCGAAAAAATGTTTATTGCTTCCTCTTCAGCTTTTTCAGTATATAGATTTCTCACTTCATTTTTAATTGAAGGATACGCCAACCTATCCAGAGAATCTTTTATAATCTCTTTATAAAAATCCGTAAGATTTTTATTTCCGAATGATTTTAATATGAAATTTATTATAAATTCTTCAGTTTTCTCATCTATTTCTATATCAACTTTTAATATTTTTTCCTTTTCTCCCCTGTTTAATGCAAGAATTCTGTTTGAAGCCGACTTTTCGATAAGTTCTGAATATTCATAGTAATCCTGATATACTCCCTTTATATCTTCGCCTTTATTCTTTTCAATAACTTTTGAAGTGAGAATACCGTATTTTGCCGTTCTTTCCCGCAAAAATTCCCTGATTTTGGCATCTTCAGATATATTCTGTGCAATAATGAGATGAACTCCTTCAACGGCAGCTTCCACATCGGGAACTTCTTCTGTAATATATTTTTCAGCTTCCATTTTCAGAGATTCCATAGTTGTATTCGGAAGCAGTGCAAATATTGATAATGGTTCCAAACCACGTTCCTTTGCCACATCCGCCTTCGTTTTTTTCTTTTTTTTGTATGGAAGATACAGATCTTCCACTTCCTGTAATTTAACAGCATTAATTATACTCGTTTTCAGCTCTTCGGTCAGCTTTCCCTGTTCTTCTATCAGTCTTATTACTTCTTCTTTTCTTTTTTCGAGATTTCTGTAATATGTAACTTTTTCAATTACCTCTCTTATCTGTTCTTCATCAAGATTTCCCGTAACTTCCTTTCTGTAACGTGCAATAAAGGGAACGGTTCCTCCTTCGTCAAACAGATTCATCGTATTTTCTATCTGAGAAGTTTTTAAATTTAATTCTTCTCCGACACTTTTTATTATATCCAAAACAATCCTCCATATAAATATTTTCAATATTATTTTTTCGTTTCATTTTTCAGACTATTAAATATTTTAGCATAATTTGCATAAAATAACCAGTTTTTCAAAGAATTTTTTTTAAAATATATTAATAAAAGAAAAACCTGCTTTAATCTCATATTAAAGATTAAAACAGGCTATTTTTCAATTTTTATTTGTGTGCCTGAACTTTTTTTTCAATTTCGTCCTGTGTCAGAAATCCTACAAGAGTTTCTACAGGTTTTCCGTCTTTAAATATAACCATTGTAGGAACACTTCTCACTCTAAACTGGGCAGCAAGATCACTTGCCTGATCCACATCTACTTTTACAATTTTATAATCAGCACTGTTTGACAGTTCATCCAGTACAGGACCTAACATTTGACAAGGTCCGCACCATGTTGCAAAGAAATCCACCAATGTAATTCCGTTTGACAGTAATGTTTCGTTTTCAAAGTTTTCTCCTGCATAATGTACTACTTTACTCATATATATTCCTCCTAATATAAATTTGAATTTTGTCATATGCATTATATCATTTTTTCATATGCATATGCAAATGTTTCTGCATCCAAAAACATTTTTTGTATTATACATCTTATTGGAATTTTTTTCCACTATTTTTTATTATATACGTATTTTATAAGTTTTACTTATTATAATAAGCTAAACACAAAAGAAAATAAAAACTTGGGGTGTATCTGAAAACTGTCAAAATGATGGATTTAGCAGATATTTTAAAAACCGTAAATAACAGAATACAGGTTTTATCATAATTTTTCCAATTTAAAAAGTAAAAAAAGAAATTGAAAATATCTTAGATTTTGAGTTTTCAGACACACTCTAATAAAATATTTTTTCGACTGTTAAATCTGAAAATATTTTATTCATAATTTTATCTGTCCGTTTTTTCTTTTCCGAATCTGTCAATTCCTTACTGCTCAATTATCCCCAAGATTTCTGTTTTACCATAATTTTTCTGTATTTCTTTTATAATTTATTTTTTATATTTAAACTGTTTATAAAATTATGTATGTTAAATTTTCCTTTTAATTCAAGCTTATAAATAATAAATCGTTTTCAATTTA
>JAUNKI010000043.1 GCA_030532815.1 Leptotrichiaceae bacterium | reverse complement strand
ATTTTCGAGAAAATTTGATTTAGTTTTTGGGATTGTAAATTCTTTACCTGAAAATGGAAAAGATGGAGAAATTATTGAAGCTGAAAAAATAAAAGTAATGATTATGGAGAAAAATTCTGAATGGAAACAGAATGAATATAAAGATAAATGTAAAGAATATACGGATACTTATGATGAAAATGGATTAATAGAAAAAATAATGTTAAAAGAAGAAATATATAGATACATAAAAGATAAAATAAACGATGAAATAAGGCATCCTTCAGAATATAAGGATCTTTTATCTTCAGATAAAAATTCAGGAATAAAAGGTATATTTTGGTTTTCACCGTTAATTCATAAAAAAAGGTATGAAAAAATATTAATTCCTAAAGAAAAAGGGAAAAAATTCAAATTTTCTGAACAGGAATATAAGGACTTTAAATATATAATAAAACAAAGAAGAAAAAGATTGGAAAAAAATGAAAATTCTAATTCATCTTATTATGAGGATAAATTAAAAAAAGGAGAACCTATTTTATGTTTATTTGAAAAAGAAAATGATGAAAAAATAGTACATTTAGCTTTTTCGGAAGTTCCAAGATTAAGATATAAATTAAGTCCTTTAAATTTAGTACCGCCTGAGTTTCGTCCATCAAATTCGTTAGAAAAACTTTCTTTTTCAGAAAAGCTGTTTGGAACAACAGGTAATCACCATGAGAATACTTCTAAAGAAAAAGAAAATAAAAAAATGACTTCAATGTCAGGAAGAGTATTTTTCAGTGATGCTAAAATTTGTGATCCTAACAACCCTAAAATGGTAAAAGGTGGTGAAGCAGTGACATTAAAACCTTTTGGGGAACCGCATCCTACATTATTTAATTTTTACTTATATAAAGGTGATTATGATAATTCTGAATCCAGAATAAGAGGAAGAAAATTTTACTGGCATCATAAAGATAAAATAAATAATGATTATAAAAATTATGGAAAATCAATAGAAGCTGAAAAAAGAAAAACTAACTCAGATCTTGAATTAATGAATTACGGTAATGAATTTGAATTTGAAGTTTATTTCGAAAGACTTACAGATGAAGAATTAGGAGTATTAATATATGGCCTTGAACTGGAAGAAAATATGGCTCATAAGATTGGAAAAGGAAAAGCATTTGGTTTCGGAAGTTCAAAAATAATAATAGAAGAACTTTTATTTGAAAATAAGGAAAAGAAATATAAATGTTTTTCTAAAGAAGAAATATATCAAAGTCAAAAAAAAGAAAAATTTCTGAGAATAGCAAAAGAAAAATATATTACAGAGGAAGAAAATATAAAAGAACTTAAAGCCATACTTAATATAGAAAATAAAATAGAAAATACAAAAAATAACCTTGATTTTTCAGAAAGTCCGTTCCCCGAAGAAACTAAAGGGAAAAATAAGGAAAAAAATACTTTGAATTGGTTTATAAATAATAAAGGAATAAAATTATTAAAAATTCTTGATGAATTCAGTGAAAAGAAAAATGATAATAATAAAAATTAACTGTATTATTTTTAACATTTTGAATCAATATAATTAAAATTAAGCAGATTAATCAAGCTTTTAAAAACAGTTTTTACTGAAAATAAAGTTATAAAACAGGAGTTGAAATGAAATATTCTATTTTAAAGTTTAAAGGAAACAAAAAATATAAAATAAAAGATTTGGAAAAACTGAAAGAATTTTTATCCTTAAAATATAAGAAAGAAGCAGAAATTTATAATTATCTGTCAGGAAAATCTGAAGTTTCACATACTAAATTACAGTATAAACTGATAAAAAATAATTTAGCGGTTATGACTGTCGGAGAAGCAGTTAAAATAAATATGAAACTATTTGAAGAAGCTGAATATCCGGATATTGACGGAAATATTTACTCTGATACGGAAAAGGAAATTCAGATAATAAATGAAGAAATTTCATATTCTCAGGATATAATGTACAATTATAAATTTGTTACTCCGTATCTGCCTTTAGACGAAGGTGATTTTAGAAAATACTTGAGTGGAGAATACGCTTTAAATGAAGTTATCAGGGAAAATATAACGGAAATTTTAAAAGAGTTTGCAACAAATCTTGAAGAAAATCAGGAAATATATGTTGAACAGAGTCTCTGGATAACTTCGGAAAATTTAGAAAATTTTGATATGATAACTTTTTTGGGAGAATTTTCGACTAATGTAAAACTTCCTGACTATTTTTCATTGGGAAGAAAGAAAGACATAGGATATGGAACATTTATAAATATTATATAATGTGTAATTAAACAGTACATACCAAATCTATATAAAACTTTAATGTGGAAAGAGGCTGTCTTATATTGGGGTGTGTTTGAAAACTGTCAAAACAACGGAATATCAATTTTATTATGACTCTGTTAATTTAAAAAGTAAAAAAGAGATTGGAAATATTGTAGATTCTGAGTTTTCAGACACACTCTAAGTAAGAGTAATTCTCAAAACTAAAATATATATATTTTTATAAATTTATAAATACAGTAAATTATATAAATCTATGTTTTGATACACTTTTTTATTTTATGAGACAGCTCCGATATGTATATTTAATATGAATTTTTATAAGATAAAACAACAACCTGAAATTACATAATATGTCAAATCGGCAATCGGCAATATTTATATAATATATTGTAAAAATCGTGTAAAAATGCTATAATCGTTAAAGATTTCAGGGAGGTATCAGAGTAAGTAATTGTAAAGATTTTTATTTATATGAGATAGAAGTTTTTACTATTATTTGCTCCCTTCCTGAAATGGTCAAAAGAAAATTTTAGGAGGAGAAAATGTTTAATGAGAGAACTTACGGGTTCAATTTAGGAACACAGCAGGTTAAATTAAGTACGGGAAAAGTGGCAAGACAAGCAGGAGGCTCGGTAATGGTAAGATGCGGAGGTACCGTGCTGCTTGTTACGGCTACAAGAAGTAAAGATGTAAAAGAAGGTCAGGATTTCTTTCCGCTGACAGTGGATTATATTGAAAAATTTTATGCTTCGGGAAAATTTCCGGGAGGATTTATAAAGAGGGAGTCAAGACCTTCAACAGATGAAATTTTAATATCAAGACTGGTAGACAGACCGATAAGACCTTTATTTCCGGAAGGATTTTTAAATGCCGTTCATATTGTTATTACCGTAGTTTCATATGATGAAATAAATCAACCTGAAAATCTGGCAACAATAGGAGTTTCCAGTGCGTTGGGATTATCTGATATCCCTTTTGCGGGGACAGTGGCAGGAGTGACTGTAGGCTACATTGACGGAAAGTATGTTTTAAATCCAACTGCTGAAGAACTGGAAAAAAGTGAAATACATTTGTCAGTTGCAGGGACCAAAGATGCAGTTACGATGGTTGAAGCAGGAGCAAGGGAAGTATCTGAAGAAATTATGCTCGAAGGGATAATGTTCGGTCATGAGAAAATAAAGGAAATATGTGCTGAACAGGATAAATTCCTGTCTCAGTTTGATGTCCAGAAATATGAGTTTGAGAAAAAGGAAGTGAATACTGAAATCAAATCATTTATAGATGAATTTGAAAAAACAGTGGAAGAAGCGGTTATGACTCCGGGGAAATTGGAAAAATATGAAGCCATCGATAATCTTGAAACGGAGCTTTTGGAAAAATATATTGTCAAACTTGAAAGTGAAGGAAAAGAAACAGATGAAAGTCTGGAAAAGGAATTTAAAAATTATTATAGGGAAATAGAGAAAAAAGTTGTAAGAGATGCCATTCTGTATAAAAAATACAGAGCTGACGGCAGAACTACAACCGAAATAAGACCTCTTGACGTGGAGATAGACACTTTGCCTGTACCTCACGGTTCGGCACTGTTTACAAGGGGAGAAACACAGGCGTTAGTAACGGTGACATTGGGAAGCAAGGCAGATGAGCAGATTGTAGACGGAATGGAAGACGAATCAAGAAAAAAATTCTTCCTACATTATAATTTTCCGCCTTATTCAGTAGGAGAAGCCGGATTTTTAAGAGCTCCGGGAAGAAGAGAACTGGGACACGGTAATCTTGCTGAAAGAGCATTGAAATACGTAATGCCTGACCAGGAAACGTTTCCTTATACCGTGAGACTTGTTTCGGAAATTACCGAATCAAACGGTTCATCTTCTCAGGCAAGTATATGTGGAGGCTCCCTTGCACTTATGACAGCGGGAGTACCTATAAAATCTACGGTAGCGGGAATTGCCATGGGATTGATAAAAGAAGGAGATACATTTACGGTATTAACTGATATACAGGGACTTGAGGATCATCTGGGAGATATGGATTTTAAAGTAGCGGGGACAAAAAAAGGTATAACTGCTATCCAAATGGATATTAAGATAGAAGGTATTACAAGGGATATAATGGAAATAGCCTTAAAACAGGCACTGGAAGGAAGACATTTCATAATTGAAAAAATGGAGGAAGTTATAAGTGAGCCGAGACCTGAAGTTGCGGAAAATGCACCGAAAATCGAGCTGATGAAAATAGACCCTTCAAAAATAGCAGGATTAATAGGGCCTGCAGGAAAAGTTATAAAAGCAATAATTGAAGAAACAGGAGTTTCCATTGATATAGAAGATGACGGAAGTGTCTCCATATTCGGAAAAGATCCTGAAATGATGAAAAAAGCCATAGAACTTGTAAAAAGACAGACACAGTCTGTTGAAATGAATGAAACATATACAGGAAAAGTTACAAAACTGACTAAATTCGGTGCGTTTGTAGAAGTGCTTCCGGGAAAAGAAGGGCTGCTTCATATTTCTGAAATAAGCCATAAAAGAGTCGGGAAAGTGGAAGATGTCTTAAAAGAAGGACAGGAAATAAAAGTAAAAGTAATCTCAATGGAAGATGAAAATAAATTTAACCTCAGTATGAAGGCTTTAATTTCAAAAGAAGAAGGTGTTAAGGATGAATCTGCCAAATAAACTGGCTATGTTAAGAATGATACTGGTAATTCCTTTTGTAATCATATTCGGAATTGCCTTGTCTACTGATGGAACAATTTTATCCGTATTAATGAGGATATCGGCATTTCTAATATTTGTGGGAGCTTCGGTAACTGATTATTTAGACGGGTATATTGCAAGAAAATATAACCTTGTAACAAATCTGGGTAAATTAATAGATCCTTTAGCTGATAAAATTCTGGTTATATCAGCTTTGACCGTGTTGGTAAAGTATAACAAAATAAGCTTATGGGCAGTTCTTATAATAATATTCAGAGAACTTATGATAACAGGATTGAGGGCAATAGTCGCCTCTGAAGGAGCCGTTATTGCCGCAGAAACTCTGGGAAAATGGAAAACAGCCGCTCAAATGACAGCATTAACAATAATTATACTTTTTCCTCTGAGTTACACAATGAATAATATTTTATTGATAGTTCCTCTTGTTTTAACGGTTATATCAGGATTGGAATATGTTTTAAAAACAAAAGATATTTTAAACAAATAAAATTTTAAAGGAGAGAAGATGTTTGTAACAGTTTTATTCTCTACAGTGGATAAGTTGATACAACTGTGTTATCTTATACTGTTAATGAATATTTTAGGGTCATGGATTGATCCTTTCAGGCGTTCACCTTTTTTCAATTTTATAAGAAGGTTAACTGATCCTTTTTTAAATAAACTTAGAATAATTGTACCTTTAGGAGGGATGTCACTTGATATTTCCCCTATAATAGCAATGATGCTTTTAAGATTAATAAGAGGAATACTGTTCGGAATAATAGAACTTTTTATTCCGTTTATATAAAAGGGGCTGTTTCATAAGACAGAAAATATGTTGAAACATAAATTCTATATATTTATTATTTTTATAAAATCAGTAAAAAAGGTTTATAATTTTTAAAAGTATATATTTATTTATAGTTTGAAAATAATTTTTAACTTATGGAACAGTCTCTTTTTCATATAATCCGCAAAGGAGAAAATTATGCAGAAATATAAAATGAATTGGAAAAAACTGCTTTCGGTAAACAGTCAGAGACCGAGGAGCAGTAGAACCTTTAAAGGACAGGAGCCGGAAGAAGATTTTACAAAAAGCGGTAAAAAGAAATACAGTGATTTGAGAAGTGACTTTGAAAGAGATTATCACAGAATATTAAGCAGTGCTTCTTTCAGACGTTTACAGGATAAAACTCAGGTTTTTCCCCTTGAAAAAAATGATTTTATACGTACAAGACTTACTCATTCAATAGAGGTTTCATCTTTTGCAAGATCCCTTGCACAGTCGGTTGCCAATGAAATGATAAAACGAGAACTGGACAGTGATTTCGGTCATGAGGAAGCAACAGGAATAACTAATATACTGGCAAGTTCGGGACTTTTACATGATATAGGAAATCCTCCTTTCGGGCATTTCGGAGAAGATACTATAAGGGCGTGGTTTATAAAGCATTTGGAAGAAATAAGAATGAAAGATATTACAGGAAAGGAAAAGAAACTGAGTGAAATACTGAATAGGCAGATGTACAGTGATTTTGTCAATTTTGAAGGTAATGCACAGGCAATAAGGGTAGTTTCCAAACTTCATTTTTTAGTGGACGAAAACGGTATGAACCTCACTTTTGCATTATTGAATACACTTATAAAATATCCTGTGGATTCATTAAATATTAATAAAAACAGCGGTGATATAAAAACAAAAAAAATGGGTTACTACTATTCTGAAAAAGAACTGTTTGAAAATATAGTAAAAAGTACGGGAACTTATAACAGTGAAACAGGAGAAATTTACAGACATCCTCTGACATTTCTCCTTGAAGCTGCCGACGATATAGCTTACTGTACTGCCGATATTGAAGACGGAATGAAAAAGGGATTTATCTCTTTTGAAAATTTAATAGAAAGTTTAAGGAAAAATGTGCCTGAAGATGAAAGATTATACAAAAATCTTATAAAATACAAGGAAGATGCCAAAAGAAAGAAATACGACAGCCCTGAGTTGTATGCCGTACAGAGATGGATAGTATCCATACAGGGAATATTTATAAGTTCCGTTGTAAATTCATTTGTTGAAAACTATGATTTAATAATGAACGGAGAGTTGAAAAATGACCTGTTTAAAGGGACTGAAGCCGAAAAATTGCTGAAAGTTCTGAAAGGCTTGGCTTTTAAGGAAGTGTTCGAGTCAAAAGCAATTTTGAAAATGGAAATAGCGGCAAACAATATAATAAATTATTTTTTAACAAATTTTGTCAGTTCGGTTTTGTACTGGGATACGCCTTATGAAGAGAAAATGGCGGGGATTGATACGAAATATATATCAATTATATCTGAAAATCAGAGACACATTTATAAACATTACAGTGAACTGTTTGAAAATAGTATAAAGCAGAAAAATATGGATCCGGATACTGAAAAAAAAGAAATTTTCAGATATAAACTGTATTTGAGATTAATGCTCGTAACTGACTATATTTCAGGAATGACCGACAGTTTTATAAAAACTTTGTATCAGGAACTGACAGGAATTAATTAGAAAGGAAAGCATATGGATATAATATCTGAATTGCAGAAATTCGGATTTTCAAAAATTGAAGCAGAAGTGTATATGGAAGTTTTAAAAACTCCCATGTCAAACGGAACTCAGATTTCAAAAAAAAAGGATATTTCAAGAAGTGCCGTTTACAATGCCCTTGAAAAATTATGTGACAGCGGCTATGTCTATATAGTTCCTACAGAAGAAGACAAAAAAAACTATATGGCAGCCGAACCTTTAGAAATAATTTCAAAACTGAAGGAAGAATGGCAGAATAAAGCTGAATTTCTTGAAAAAGAATTTTTAAAAATAAAAAGTAAATCAGAAAAAACAAGAAGTTACAAATTATATACGGAAAAAAGTCTTATTTTAAAAATTAAGGAAATAATAACAGGAGCTTCAAATGAAATATATATGAGTACGAATATTGACATTCACATGTTCAGGGAAGAAATCTTAAAAGCCGTAAAAACCGGAATAAAAATATTTGTATTTAACTACGGAGAAATAATAGTTGACTTTAATAAGGAGATAAGCGAATCGGGAAATATATTTGAAAACTATAACATGTACAACCTTAAAATATATAATGCAAACAGCAGATTTTATCCGAAAAACGGACAAAAGGAAATTATTATAGTTTCCGATATGGTTACAGGATTTTCCTGCGAAGAGACAGGAGGAAACTTTGCAGGTCTGTTTACTGAAAACAGATTTCTCGTAAAAATAATGGCGGAAAATATTCATGATAATATATACATAAACAAAATAGAAAGAGTGTACGGGGATGAAATATTGGAGGAAACCGTTCTGGACACGGTTTTCGAAAAAAATAGGAAAAATATAAAGTAATAGAAAATTTTCAATATTTTGAAAATTCTTTTTACACTGTAAATTAATGATAAAGACACAATAATTTTAATTTGAAAAAATCAGAATTAAGCAATATAATAATATATAAAATTTATTTTTTAAGGAGTTGGTTTTTTATGTCTGAAACTAGATACGAATTGAACAAAAATCTTGCACAGATGCTAAAAGGCGGAGTTATTATGGATGTTTCAACACCTGAACAGGCTGAAATTGCTCAGAGTGCGGGAGCAGCAGCCGTAATGGCATTAGAAAGAATACCTGCGGACATAAGGGCGGTAGGGGGAGTTTCAAGAATGAGTGATCCTAAAATGATTAAAAGCATACAGGAAGCTGTTTCAATTCCGGTAATGGCAAAGGTAAGAATAGGGCATTTTGTAGAAGCTCAGATTTTGGAAGCCATTGAAATTGATTATATTGATGAAAGTGAAGTTCTGTCTCCTGCTGATGATAAATTTCATGTTGATAAGAAAAAATTTAAGGTACCTTTCGTATGCGGTGCAAAGGATTTGGGAGAGGCATTAAGACGTATAGCCGAAGGAGCTTCGATGATAAGGACAAAAGGAGAACCCGGAACAGGGGATATTGTTCAGGCTGTCAGACATATGCGAATGATGAATCAGGAAATAAGAAGAATACAGAATATGAGAGAAGATGAGCTTTATTTTACTGCAAAGGAACTTCAGGTACCTCTTGAACTCGTTATATTTGTTCATAAGAACGGTAAACTTCCTGTTGTAAACTTTGCTGCGGGAGGTGTGGCGACTCCTGCTGATGCCGCATTGATGATGCAGCTTGGAGCTGAAGGAGTATTTGTAGGTTCGGGTATTTTTAAATCGGGAGATCCCGTAAAAAGAGCTCAGGCTATTGTAAAAGCGGTAACAAATTACAATGATCCGAAAATACTGGCAGAAATTTCCGAAAATCTCGGAGAAGCCATGGTCGGCATTAATGAAAGTGAAATTCAATTGCTGATGGCTGAAAGAGGAAAATAATGAAAATAGGTGTTTTAGCTTTACAGGGAGCTTTTGCAGAACATGAAAAAATTCTCGGAAATTTGAATGTCGAAACGATACAGATACGGAAAAGAAAAGATTTGGAAGGTAATATTATTAACGGTCTGATTTTACCCGGAGGAGAAAGTACCGTAATGGGAAAACTCCTTCATGATTTGAACTTATTTGAAATTATTAAGGAAATGATTTCAGAAGGACTGCCTGTTTTCGGCACTTGTGCGGGATTAATTCTGCTTGCACGGGAAATTGAAAATGATACTGCAAAACATTTCGGATTGATGGACATTAAAGTAAAGAGAAATGCCTACGGAAGGCAGTTAGGAAGTTTCTTTACCGAAAGTGAATTTAAGTATGTAGGCGTTGTACCTATGACATTTATCCGTGCACCGTTTATTACAGAGGCAGGAGAAAATGTGGAAATTCTTTCTGAAGTTGACGGTAATATTGTTGCTGCATGCCAGAATAATATTTTAGTTACTTCCTATCATCCTGAATTGAATAACGATACGAAAATTCATGAATATTTTCTGAAAATGTGTAAGAATTATACACTGAAAAAATAAGAATATTTTAGATTTTCCTGAATATAGTAAATAAAAATATGGAAAAATTTATGAAAAATGTGTATAATATCACAATAACAAAAAATATATACAGAATTTAAAGAAAAGATTTCAGAAGGAAATAGGAGGAAAGATGAAGATTGATAGATCTCAATTAAAAGACAGTATTCTCAGAAAACTGAGACGGCAATACGGAAAAACAATAGAAGAAGCTCATGAATATGAAATATATTATGCCGTATCAAGAGCCACTCTTGACTATATAGTTGAAAATTGGTACAACACAAAAAAAACTTATGCAAAAAAACAGGTAAAACAGATGTATTACTTTTCTGCAGAATTTCTGATGGGGAGATATTTGGGGAATAATCTGATTAATTTACAGATAAATGATGCAGTAAGGGAAACACTTGAGGAACTTGGAGTAGATATTAACAAAATAGAAGATCGGGAAATTGATGCAGGATTGGGAAACGGAGGATTGGGAAGACTTGCGGCATGTTTTCTTGATTCTCTTGCAACTCTTGAGCTTCCGGGAAACGGATACGGCTTGAGATATAAATACGGAATGTTCGATCAAAGGATAGAAAACGGCTTTCAGGTAGAATATCCTGATGATTGGACGAAATTCGGAGACCCATGGTCGATAAAGAGAATGGACAGGGTTTTTGAAGTAAAATTCGGTGGACAGATAGAGGTCCACAGAGATGAAGTAGGCAAGGAATATTTTAAAAGAGTCAATACTGAAAATGTCAATGCCGTAGCTTATGACGTACCTATTATAGGTTACGGAAATGATACGGTAAATACTTTGAGATTGTGGGAAGCGAGATCTCCTGAAGGGTTTGATTTGAAACTTTTCAATGATCAGAAATATCTGCTTGCATCTGAAAATGCGGTTCAAGCTGAAGATATATCCAGAGTACTGTATCCGAACGATACTGAAAAAGACGGTAAACTGTTAAGACTGAAACAGCAGTTTTTCTTTACTTCAGCATCGTTACAGGATATAGTGAGAAGATATAAATCACTGTACGGAAATGATTTTTCAAAGTTTCATGAAAAAGTGGCGATACAGCTGAATGACACTCATCCTGTAGTGGCAATACCTGAATTAATGAGAATTTTTCTTGATTATGAAAAACTTAACTGGGGAGAAGCATGGAATATATGTAAAAATGTATTTTCATATACGAATCATACAATTTTATCCGAAGCTTTGGAAAAATGGGAAATTTCACTGTTTCAGCCATTACTGCCGAGAACATATCAGATAGTAGAGGAGATAAACAGAAGGTTTATGGAGGAACTGAATGAAAAATACCCCGATGACTGGCAGAAAAAACAGAATATGTTCATTATAGGAAACGGACAGATAAGAATGGCATGGCTTGCAATAGTAGGTTCACATACTGTAAACGGAGTTGCAGCTCTGCACACGGAAATTCTTAAAAATTCAGAGCTTAAGGAATGGTATGAACTTTATCCTGAAAAGTTTCAAAATAAAACGAACGGAATTACCCAGAGAAGGTGGCTGTTAAAGTCAAATCCTGAACTGGCGGACTTAATTACGGGGCTCATAGGAGATAAATGGATTACTGATTTGTATGAATTGAAAAAATTGGAACAGTATATGGAAGATGACAGCGTACTTAACAGACTGAGTGAAATAAAACTGCGTAATAAACAGAAGTTGACTGAATATATAAAAGAAACAACGGGAATTGACGTAAATCCCGATTCCATATTCGATGTACAGGTAAAAAGGCTTCACGAATATAAAAGGCAGTTTCTTAACATTCTGCATATAATGGATTTATACAATAAACTGAAAGAAAATCCATTACTTGATATAGAGCCGAGAACATTTATTTTCGGTGCAAAAGCCGCTGCCGGATACAGAAGGGCAAAAGGAATAATAAAATTAATCAATTCGGTTGCAGAAAAAGTGAATAATGATACGGATATTAACGGGAAAATAAAAGTGGTATTTCTTGAAAATTACAGAGTATCTCTCGCTGAAAAAATATTTCCTGCAGCAGATGTTTCAGAGCAGATTTCCACTGCAAGTAAGGAAGCTTCAGGAACAGGAAATATGAAATTTATGTTGAATGGTGCGATAACTATAGGGACTCTGGATGGTGCAAATGTAGAAATCGTTGAAGAAGCGGGCGAGGAAAATGCATTTATATTCGGTCTTAAGGCAGATGAAGTTGCAAGACTGGAAGTTTACGGAAAGTACAATCCTCTTGAAGAATACAATGTAGTTGAAGGGTTACAGAAAATTATAGACCAGCTTTCAGACGGAACATACGATGACAATCACACAGGAATATTTAAGGAACTTCAGTCATCTCTATTGTACGGGGCAGATGGAGGAAGACCGGATGTATATTTTGTGTTAAGGGATTTTTCATCATACAGAAATGCACAGACGGAACTGCAAAAAGCATATAAGGACAAAAGAAAATGGGCACAGAAAATGCTTAAAAATATAGCAAATGCAGGTAAATTCAGCTCTGATAGAACAATAATGGAGTATGCAAAAGATATATGGAATATACATTCTGTTAAAGTTGAAGATTATATAGATTAATAAAAAAATGAGGGTTCGCTATTGCCCTCATATTTTTTTAATATAATGAATATTTTAAATTATTAAAACTGAATATGTTAGTAAATTCGTTAAGTTAATTATGGATATTTAATAAAAGTAAATATTAAAAATATATTTAATTTTATTTGAATTTTCAAAATATCTCTTGCTTTATTTTGAAAATAAATGTATAATTTTGAATATAAATAATGAAAAAAAT
>JAUNKI010000042.1 GCA_030532815.1 Leptotrichiaceae bacterium | reverse complement strand
CAAAATTTTGTAGCCGATAGCAGGAGTGTGAGGGCGGCAATGAGCCCTCACGGAAGAAAGCTTGGATAACAAGTATTGACAAAAAGAAAAATCGAGGTATACTTAAAACGAAATAAAAATGTAATGCATTACATAATTGAATAATAAAGTAAAATATGAATAAATTTTTACATATATATACTTAAATTATTATGTAATACATTAAACAAAATCTGATTTTTAAGGAGAGTGTATCATGAAACAGAAATGGATGTTATTATTAAGCTTGTTAAGTTTAGTATTTTTAATGAGCTGTGGAGGAAAAGAAGAGGGAAAAACAGGAGAAGAAGGTAAAAAAAGCGGAAATGAAACTTTAGTCGTTTATTCAAATTCGTTATCTGACGGAAGGGGAGAATGGCTGAAAGAAAAAGCAAAAGAAGCAGGATTTGAACTTGAATTTGTAGAAGCAGGGGGAGGAGAAATAACAAACAGACTAATAGCGGAAAAGAACAATCCTATTGCAGACATAGTGTTCGGTCCGAATCAGATGGATTTTTCAAATCTGAAAAAGGAAAGTCTGCTTGAGCAGTATGTTCCGAAATGGGCTGCGGAAGTAACTGAAGGACTGAATGATAAGGACGGATATTATCACGCTATAGTAAAACAGGCGATAGTTATGGTTTACGGATTAAATCAGTATGATGAAAATAATGCTCCAAAGGACTGGCTCGATCTTCCTGCAAATTTCAAAGGAAAATACGAAGTTCCTTCTACATTGGGAAATGGGACAACAAGAGTTGTAATTTCAGGAATACTCACAAGATACAGAGATGCAAACGGAGATTTGGGAATTTCAGAAGAAGGATGGAAAGCAATAGGGGAATATTTTAAAAACGGAGTACCTTCCGTAAAGGGAGAAGATCTGTTTTCAAAAATTGCCGATAAAAAAGTCGGAATGGGACAGATATGGTCAAGCGGTATAGCCGGAAGGGAAGAACAGTATAAAGTTAAAGTGGGAATAGTAAGACCTGAAGTTGGGGTACCTTTTGTAATAGAAGGTTTCGGTATCGTAAAAGGAACTAAGAAACTTGAAAAGGCAAAAGCTTTTGTTGAATGGTTCGGCTCTCCTGAAATACAGGCTGCATGGTCCAAACAGTTTACAAGTATGCCTGCAAATACAAAGGCATTGGCTATGGCAGATCCTAAAATGATAGAATTTGAAAAGTCATTTACTAAAAAGCAGGATATAGATTGGGAATTTGTATCTGAAAATATAAATAAATGGATTGAAAAAATAGAACTTCAGATATTGCAGTAGTTATTTTATATTTTTTGAAAAAATATGTTCGGAACTGTTTCATAAAGTAGAAAAGGATATCTAATCATAAATTTTTATATATTTTTCTGTTTTTATAAAATCAGCAAAAATAACGTCTTTTAATTTTTAAAAATATATGATACTTATAATTAGAAAATTATTTTTGACTTATGAGATAGATTTGAACCCAAAAAATTATCAACTTAAATTTTACTAAAACTCAAAAAATACTCATTCGCTGTAAAAATAAAATGATATTTTTACGATATTCACTTTCTGCATTTTTCACACTGTAAAAATTGAATATTAAAAAGAAGCTGAAAACGAAAAAAATGATAAAAAGGACGGCAGGGGGATTAGTCCCCCTGAATATTTTATATATCTTATAAAGAAGTTAAAAAATCTTTTAATTAAGGAGAAATATATAATGATTGATTTTAAAAATATAGAAATAAAATTCGGAGAATTTGTTGCCATACCCGATTTGACAATGACAATAAATGAAGGTGAGTTTTTTACTTTGCTCGGTCCTTCAGGGTGCGGAAAAACAACTACATTGAGAAGTCTGGTCGGATTTATAACTCCGACAAAGGGGAAAATCTTCATAGAAGGTAAAGATATAACTGATGTATCTGTTGAAGAAAGAGAAATAGGAATGGTTTTCCAAAGCTATGCCCTGTTTCCTACTATGACGGTGTATGAAAATATTGCATTTGGATTGAAAGTAAGAAAAGAAAAAAAGGAAGATATAGACAGGAAGGTAAAGGATATAGCCGAAAAGGTGGATTTAAATGAAGTACAGCTGAAAAAGAAAGTTTCGGAACTGTCAGGAGGGCAGCAGCAGAGAGTTGCCATAGCAAGAGCACTTATATTGAAGCCGAAAATACTGGTGCTTGATGAACCTCTTTCTAATTTGGATGCAAAGCTTCGTATTCAGCTTAGAAATGAACTGAAGGAACTTCAGAAGAAATTCGGGATAACCACAATTTATGTAACTCATGATCAGGAAGAGGCACTTACTTTATCTGACAGGATAGCCGTATTTAACAAAGGAATAGTCGAACAGATAGGAACTCCTTTTGAAATATACAATAAGTCCGAAACGGAATTTGTATGCAACTTTATAGGGGATATAAATAAAATTGATAGGAAAATGCTCGGAAAATTTAATGAAATTTCCGGTTCTTCGTATAATACCGATAAAGACGGATATATAAGAATAGAAAGAATAAATACTATTCTTAATGATAATCCCGAAAAATATATAAAAATAAAAGGAAAAGTGATAGACAAGGAATTTTACGGAATGTTTACAAAATACATGTTTGAAGCTGAAGGATATAAAATTAAAAGTCTCGAAAAAGATGACGGAAAGACGGATTATGAAATAGGAAGCATACTCGATTTGTATATAAATAAAAATGATATTTTGCAGTATGAGGGGTGAATAAAATGAAAAATAAGAAAATACTGTCTACGAAATTTTTTGCATATATAATGTATGCTGTAATTATATGGTTTGCCGTTACATTTTTAATTTATCCCAACCTGAATATATTAAAAGTCATATTTTTTCAGAACGGTACTTTTAAAACTGATTCCGTTCAGAAACTTTTCTCTTCTCCGAGAGCGGTAAAAAGTTTGAAGAACAGCTTTATATTGGCAACTACATTACTGTTTACAGTTAATTTCATAGGAATATTTTTAGTTCTCGTTATAGATTATTTTGATGTAAAAGGTGCAAAAATTCTAAAACTTGGATATATGACTACATTAATATATGGCGGTGTGGTGCTGGCTTCAGGATACAAATTTGTATACGGAGCGAACGGCATAATAACGAGAACTCTGTTGAAAATATTTCCGGGAATGAATCCCGACTGGTTTGAAGGATACGGAGCCGTAGCATTTATAATGACTTTTGCAGTTACTTCAAATCACGTAATATTTCTGTCAAATGCCATAAGAAAAATAGATTACTCAACAATTGAAGCGGCAAAAAATATGGGAGCATCACAATTTTATATATTGCGTAAAGTAGTACTTCCCGTATTGAAACCGACAATATATGCTATTACGGTTTTGCTTTATATTACAGGACTTGGAGCGACATCTGCACCTCTGATTGTAGGAGGGAAAAATTTTCAGACAATAGGTCCCATGATACTGACGTTTTCTCAGACGGTAACTTCGAGAGATCTGGCGGCAGTTCTGGCACTGGTACTCGGAATAGCCACTTTGATTTTACTGTCTTTCATGATTTATTTTGAAAAGAAGGGAAATTTTATGTCGGTTTCCAAAACAAAGTCGGTAATTGTAAAACAGAAAATAAATAATCCTATTATAAATATTGCAGTACATATAGCAGCGTATATACTGTTTTTCATATATATAATTCCTGTAATTTTTGTCATACTGTTTTCATTTACGAATTCAAAGAGTATATCCACAGGAGTTATAACAGGATTTACCTTACAGAACTATATTGACGTATTTTCAAATATAACTGTGCTGAAACCTTTTATTACAAGTATTGTTTATTCGGCGGGAGCTTCAGTGATAGTTGTCATCTTAACATTGGCGGTATCAAGAATACTTCATAAATATAAAAATAAATGGTCACTTGTTCTTGAATATGTAATGCTTATTCCATGGATTTTGCCTGCAACGTTAATAGCAATAGGACTTATTACGGCTTTTGATAAGAAAAATCCCCTTGTTTTCGGGAATATACTTACAGGAACCGTATGGATTCTCCTTATTGCTTATGTAATAGTAAAAATTCCTTTTTCATTGAGAATGCTGAAAGCTACATTTTTCAGTATTGACAATGAACTGGAAGAAGCCGCTACAAGCTTGGGGGCAGATACTTTTTATACGTTCAGAAAAGTTATTTTCCCTATTATATTGCCGTCAACTATGGCAATTCTTGCACTGAATTTTAACAGCCTGCTTGCAGATTATGATTTGACGGTGTTTTTATATCATCCGTTACTGAGAACACTGGGAATTGTCATAAGAAACAGTACTGATGCGACACAGACATTAAAGGATAGTCAGGCTATTGCACTTGTTTATTCGGTAGTGCTGATGATAATAGCTTCTATAACTTTATATCTCATATACGGAAAAAACGACAGCAAAAAATAGAAAGTATACATAATTATTTAAGAAAGGTGCAAAAAATTGAAAAAGGAAAAAGTATTCGGAAAAAAAGAATATTCCGAAATAAATGAACTGTTAAACAGAAAAATAAATGAAAAAAAAATTCTTGTAGCGGTACATAGAGGAACATCGGCAGGAAACATAATTGAAAATACTGTACCTGCATACAGAGCATCACTTTTATCAGGAGGTGATATGATAGAAGTAGATGTTATAAAGTCAACAGACGGGATTTACTATGCTTTTCATGACGGTAATGAAAAAAGACTTCTCAATAAAAGGAAAAATATAAAAGAAATGTCTTCAGGAGAAATAGAGAAAAACGGTTTCAATAACAGTATAGGAGAAAAAACGGAATATAAAACTGAAAGACTGGATACGGTTTTAAAATATTTTGAAGGAAAAGACGTATTGATAAACATTGACAGGGCATGGGAATACTTTGAAGATTTACTCGTATTTTTTGATAAATATAACGTAAGGAAACAGCTTATAATAAAAAGTGCTCCTGAAAAGGAATTTTTTGAAATTTTCAGGAAACATAAAGTAAAATATATGTACATGCCCATAGTCAAGACTGAAAAAGATGTGGAACTGACGCTGAATCAGAAAAATATAAATATTGTAGGATTTGAACTGATTGCAGAAAATGAAAAATCATTATTTTTCAAAGATGAATATATTGGAAAACTCCAGAAAGAAGGATATTTTGTATGGGTAAATTCCATAAAACTGAATGATTTGACTAATCTGTATGCAGGATATGATGACAGCAAGGCTATACTCGAAGGGTTTGACAAAGGCTGGGGAGTTCTTATAAATAAAGGTGTGGACATTATCCAGACAGACTGGCCGTCATTGCTTGCTGGATATATTAAAGAATTGAAGAAGCGGTTTTAATCAAAATGAAATTAATTAAAACAGGGTGAATTATGAATATAAAAGAAGTTGCATGTAAAGCGGGAGTTTCAGTGGCGACAGTATCAAGGGTTCTGAATAAAAGCGAAAAAGTATCCCCTGAAACTGAAAAAAAAGTAAAGGACATAATAAAAAAAATGAATTATTTTCCTAATATAAATGCCAAAATATTGAGGGAAAATAGAAGCAGGGTAATTTTAATATGTGTTCCAGATATTACGAATATAATTTACAGTCAGATTATAAAAGGAATACTGGATTATCTGAAACAGAAGGGATACAGCGGAATGATACATATTTCTTCCGGCAGCTCGGCTAAAGAAAAGAATGCTTCAGATGATATAAAGGAATATATATTTTTTCTGGAAACTAAGAAAATTGACGGTATAATATTTATAACTTCATCAATTAACAGACAAAGTTACATTGAATTAAATGAAAAATATAATGTGATGACATGTTCCGAGTATTTTGATGATGAATTTCTGGAAACAGTAGGTATAAATCAGTCGGAAGCAATGTACAGATTAACGGAATATCTGTGCGAAATAAAAAAAGTGAAAAATCCCGTATATTATACATGGAAAATTCCCACAGGGACATCTAAAAAGCGTTTGGAAGGTTATACCGGATATTTGAAAGAAAAAAAGGTGAAAAACATAAAAAAATTTTATAAGGAAATAGAATTCGGGAAAACGGATATTTTTTTAAAACGGTTCAGAGAGGAACTTGAAAATAACAAAAAAACCGATGCAGTTATTCTGAACAGTGATTTTTATGCAGTATTTGCAGAAAAAATAATAAAAAAAATGGACAGGAAAATACTCGTTGCAAGTTTTGACGGGACACAGCTTCTTGATATGGCTTCAGGTAAAATAATACACATAAGACAGCCTTTTGAAGAAATGGGCAGAAAAAGTGCCGAAGTTCTTCTGAAAAAAATGGAAAGAAGAAAATTTGAAAAAAAGATTTATTTGAAATATGATTTGATTGATGAAAAAAATTTACAGTAAAAATAAGAGGAAATACGAAAAATACCGAAAATTATGACGGAATTTCTCCGAGGCTGTTTCATAAGGTATAAAAATACATTTAATCATAATTTTTATATATTTTTCAATTTTTATAAAATCAGTAAAGATAATATCTTTTAAATTTTAAAAATATATAATACTTATAATTAAAGAATTGTTTTTAATTTATGAGACATCTCCTTCAAATATAAAATTATATTTCCGTCAGTTAAAAAAAAGTTTATAGTGATTGAAAATTTTCTATAAATAAGGTAAACTAAATAATAAGAAATAAAAATAATAATAGATAGAAAATTTTAAGGAGGTCATTTCTTATGAATTACTATGTAGGTATGGATTTGGGGGGGACAAATACAAAAATAGGTCTTGTTGATGAAGGCGGAAATATAATTTTTACAACAATAGTAAAAACCGAGTCTATGGAAGGATTTGAAAAAACCGTTGAAAGACTATCCAAAATATTAATTGAACAGGTTAAAGGAAGTAATATCAACTTTGATGATGTAAAAGGAGTGGGGCTGGGAGTTCCGGGTCCTGTGGTAAAAGAAAGAATAGTAAAATTCTGGGCAAATTTTCCATGGCCTAAAGAAGTTGATTTGGCGGCAGAATTTGAAAAACATCTGAATAAAAAAGTGAAAGTGGATAATGATGTAAATGTTATAACTTTGGGAGAAATGTGGAAAGGTGCCGCACAAGGTTATAAAAATGTTCTCGGGCTTGCCATAGGTACGGGAATCGGAGGAGGAATTATTGCCGATTCAAAACTTGTAAGCGGAAAAAACGGTGCAGGAGGAGAAGTTGGACATACAAAAGTGGAAAAAGACGGAAAACTTTGCGGTTGCGGTCAGAACGGCTGCTGGGAAGCTTATGCTTCGGCTACGGGACTTATAAGGGAAGCGGAAAGCAGGCTGACTGTTCATAAGAATAACAGGCTTCATGAAAAAATTACTCTAATGGGGAGAACTCTTGAAGCGAAGGATATATTTGATGCAGCAAAAGAAGGTGATGAATTTTCCTTAAACCTTGTAGACTATGAAGCTGAATACATCGCTTTAGGTATCGGAAATTTACTGAATGTTCTCGACCCTGAAATAATAGTAATAGGAGGAGGAGTTTCCCTTGCCGGAGAAATCCTGTTTGACAGAGTAAATGAAAAACTTAAAAAATATGCTTTAGCTTCTACTATTGAAGGACTCAAAATATTACCTGCACAGCTGGGAAATGATGCGGGTATAATAGGGGCGGCATTTTTAGGAATGAATTAAGAAATAAAAGAAAATTCTAAGAAAACTGCTATTGATATTTGAAATAAATATAGTATAATTTAAGTATGAAGGAAAATAGGGAAAATATTTCAGAAATCACTGATTTAAAATATTTTTCAAATAAATAGGAGGAAAAATTTATCGTGGATACAACGACCGGAAGCAATATATTTTTACAGTTTCTAATAATTGCAATTTTAACAGGAATAAATGCATTTTTTTCCGGTGCTGAAATGGCAATAGTTTCAATTAACAAAAACAGACTGAAAATGTTAGTGGAGGAAGGGAACAGAAAAGCTGTCCTATTGGAAAACCTTTTAAAGGAGCCGAGTAAATTTTTATCAACAATACAGGTAGGAATAACACTTGCAGGTTTTTTTGCATCGGCATCAGCAGCAACGGGACTGGCACAGTATTTTTCAGTATATTTGAAAAAAATGGGAATTCCTTACGGAAATCAGATTTCCATGATACTGATAACATTTGTATTATCCTACATTACTCTCGTTTTCGGAGAGCTCATACCTAAAAGAATAGCACTCAGATCTTCCGAAAAGCTGGCACTTTCATCAATAGGAACAATAGTTCTGATTTCCAGAATATTTTCTCCTTTTGTAAAAATTTTGACACTATCAACAAATTCTGTTTTAACTGTTCTGAAAATGAAAGAGGACAATCTGGAAGAACAGGTGTCCAAAGAAGAAATCAGATCACTGGTTCAGGTAGGAAGAGAACACGGAATTATAAATGATGTGGAAAAGGAAATGATAGACAATATTATAGAATTCGATGAAAAAATAGCAAGGGAAATAATGATACCCCGGACGAAGGTTTTTCTTGCCGATAAGGATATGTCAATAAAAGAACTGTTTGAAAAGAAGGAGTTCGGAAAATATTCAAGAATTCCCGTATATGAAAATGAAGCGGATAATATAGTAGGAATACTGTTTGTAAAAGATCTGATGATGGAAGCCTATAAAAAGGGTTTTGATAATATCAAACTTGAAGATATTATTCAGGAGGCTTACTTTGTTCCCGAAACGAAAAATGTGAATGAACTGTTTAATGAACTTCAGATTGAAAAAAAGCATATTGCCATACTTATTGACGAATATGGAGGATTTTCAGGAATAGTGACTTTGGAAGACCTTATAGAAGAAGTAATGGGTAACATATCCGATGAATTTGATGATGAGGATTCTTCCATAAGGCGTCTGTCCCCTGATAAATATCTCATAAGCGGAGAACTGTCTCTGAATGATATAAACGATTATTTTCATATAGAACTGGAATCAAGGCATTATGATACATTAAGCGGACTGCTTATAGAGAATATAGGGTATATTCCTGAAGATGATGAAAAAATAGAACCTGTAACAATTGACGGAATTGTATTTAAGCCTCAGAAAGTCAAAGATAAAAAAATAGAAAGGGTATTGGTAACATTCAATAAAGATAGAAAATGAAATTAGAAGATATAATTATAAGAATTTTAGCAGCAGGAGTTATAGGAGCACTTATAGGAAGTGAAAGAAAAAAAAGCGGAAAGCCTGCCGGAATAACTACTCATCTTGTAGTGTGTCTGGGAGCGGCATTGATTGTAATGATACAAAATAAGATAGATGAAAATGTACTGAATTTGGCTATGAAAAATCCTGAAATGGTGGGAGTCCTTAAAGTTGACACTGCCAGAATACCTGCACAGATAGTTTCGGGAATAGGATTTTTAGGAGGAGGAGTAATACTTCATTCAAAAAATACGATATCCGGAATAACCACGGCAGCAACTATATGGATTACTGCTGGTCTTGGAATGGGAGCGGGATTCGGATATTTTGATATTATAATACCTACTACGATATTTATGCTGCTTGCTATGTATATGTTGAAAAAACACGGAATATTTTCAGATATTGATGAAGTTATTGACGAGGTTATTGAAAAAACTAACGGATAAAAAGGAAGGAAAAGATGAATATTTACAGAAAAACTTTAATTATATATTTCTGTTTTTTAATACCTGTAATTATATTTATTATGTTATTTTCCCTTCAGACTGACAATCCGTTGAGAACTTATCTTATAATCGCGGGTTCACTTATACTTGGAGATATATTATTTTTAAAAATAAAGACAAGAATATACAGATATTTTTATAAAAAATACATGAATATTATTGATGAAGAACTGGATCCTGAAAAATTTATCAGTTTAACGGAAAATGAATACAGCGGTGTCAAAAATAAAAAATACAGAAATTATATGAAAATAAATTTATGTTTAGGTTATTTTGCAAAAGGAAACATGGAAAAAGCCTATGACTACTTAATAAATGTGGAAACATCGGGAGTAACGGGAATAGCTAAAACGGATAAAGTCGTATATTATTATAATCTGATACTTATTTTATACAACTTAAACAGAAAATCAGAAGCTGTGGAAGTTTATAATGAATACAGGGAAGCATATGAAACAGACCTTAAATATAAAAATAAACGTAAGGAAATAGAAAATTTAATTGAATATATGGAATTACTGTTATTTCACGAAATCAAATATGACGAAATGATTAAAATTCTCGAAAAAACTCTTGAGATGCCTTTATCAAAGCGTTTTGAATTTTCATTGAAATATGACCTTGCGGTTTATTATGAGAAAATAGGGAAAAGTGAAAAAGCCGAAAAATTTTATAAGGAAGTGGCTGAAAAAGGAAATAAGCTTTATATAGTAGAAATAGCCCGAAAAGAACTGGAAAAATTTGTTAAATAATTGAGAGAACTTTAGTAGATTTGAAAAAGCCGGTATATATCAGCGTCAATTCTATTGGAGTTTTTTTGATTTAAATCCAATTTTTTTAAAAAGGAGTCTAAAAATTATTTTCGTATTTTTTGACTTTTCAGTGAACGGAATGTTTTTGAGTCTGAAGTAATTTGAATGTCGGATTTTAATTTATATATTTTTTCTGCTTTTATAAAATCAGTAAAATAATATCTTTTAGTTTTTAAAAATATACAATACGGAATTATTTTTGATTTATGAGACAGTTTCAAAAATAAAATGTTTTGCCAAACTTTTTTCAAAAAGTATAAAATTATCACAAAATGTTTCTTATTAATTCTGTTTTCAAAAAAGATAAATTATTTATATTAGGTAATTTTATTCATTTTTTGAAAAAACGGAATTTGTTATTGTATTTTATAGAATTTAATTTTTAAAAAAATTTATATAAGAAATTAAAAGAAAAGTTGATAAAAACAGGGGTTTGGTTTATAATAAACAATAAAATACAGAAAATCAGGAGGTAATGATGATTAATCCGAAAGAGCAGAATTTAAAGGGAATATACAGGGTGTTTCCCTTATTGGCAGAAAAAAATGTGGATATGAAAAGGGAGATGCTTGCGGGACTTACGACATTTCTTACAATGGCTTATATTATAGCAGTTAATCCGGGTATTCTTTCTCAAACGGGAATGAATGCAGGGGCACTTGTTACGGCAACCTGTCTTGCCGCTGCAATAGGCTGTTTTCTAATGGGATTTATAGCGGATTTACCCTTTGCACTGGCTTCGGGAATGGGACTTAACGCTTTTTTTGCCTTTACGGTTGTATTAAAAGGAAAAATAAGTTGGGAAACGGCATTGACTGCTGTTCTCGTAGAAGGGATAATATTTATATTTCTTACGCTTTTTAAAGTACGTGAAGCTGTAGTGAACTCCATTCCTATAAATATGAAACATGCCGTTACAGGAGGGATAGGAGTTTTTATAGCATTTATAGGATTTTCAGGATGCGGTCTCATAGTGGCAAATGAAGCTACGAAAATAAGTATGGGACATATGACTCCTACAGTGGGGATTGCTGCAATAGGATTGTTCATAATAGCCGTATTGGATAAAAAAGGAATAAGAGGTTCCATATTATACGGAATAACTGTAAGCTCAATTCTTGCATGGGGATATGCTCTTATTAATCCTCAGGCTGCAGCGGATTTACAGATTTATCTTCCGAAAGGGATATTTAAATTTGAATCTATAGCACCTATTGCAGGGAAAGTAGATTTTTCAATATTATCCGATTCTAAAAATATAGGAAACTTTCTCGTAATAGTGTGTACATTTTTATTTGTGGATTTTTTTGATACTGTAGGTACTCTTATAGGAGTATGTTCAAAAGCCGATATGCTTGATAAAGACGGAAAAGTTCCTAATGTGGGGAGAGCTCTTCTTGCAGACTCATTGGGAACTACAGCAGGAGCATTGCTGGGAGTTTCAACTGTTACAACTTATGTGGAAAGTTCAATGGGAGTAATGGCAGGAGGGAGAACAGGCTGGACAGCCATTACAACGGGAGTACTGTTTCTTGCCGCAATGTTTTTTTCACCGATATTTATTTCAATTCCTGCCTGTGCAACGGCTCCTGCCCTTATATATGTGGGATATCTGATGCTAAGCTCTGTAAAGGAAATAGATCTCCATGATGTAACTGAAGGTCTGCCCGCATTTATAACTATAACTACAATGGCTCTGACGTACAGTATAGGAGACGGACTTACTTTAGGAATACTGTCTTATGTAATAATAAATCTTTTATATAACCTGTTTGCAGATAAAGATGAAAAAAGACATGTGTCATGGATTATGATAGTATTAGGTATATTGTTCTTAATAAAACTTATATTTATGTAAAATACGGTGGACAAATTTTTCTCAGAATAAGACGGAAATTATATGGAAAAATTCTTTGAGTTTAAAAAGAAATGTTTTTAAATTCATTGAATTTTTTAATTTCGGTATATTAAATACTTTCAGAAGTTTTAATTAGAGTGTATCTCAAAACTCAAAATCTATGATATTTTCAATCTTTTTTTACTTTTTAAATTAACAGAGTCATAATAAAATTGATATTTCCTTATTTACAGCTTTTAAAATTTCCGTTAAAAATTCGTTGTTTTGACAGTTTTCAGACACACCTTAATAAAACAATAATATATTTTATAATTTAACGTTTTTATATATAAATATTATTGTTAAAATCTTTTTATTTCAATATTTTAGGAGAAATATGAAAATAATAGACTTATTCTACTATGTAACAGTTCTCATTTTTTTTTAATGTTAAACTGATAGTATATTTTAACAGT
>JAUNKI010000041.1 GCA_030532815.1 Leptotrichiaceae bacterium | reverse complement strand
AGTTTTTTAAGACTACTCCGTTTAACATACGAAAAATAATGCCGAAAAGTTTTATAAAAGAATTATTAATTATACTTAATCTCCTGACTTTTATATTATTTGCAATTGATAAGTACAAAGCGAAACATCGCAAATGGAGAATTTCAGAATTTATGTTACTGGGGTGTTCGTTGCTTGGAGGAGCATTAGGCGGTACAGCAGGAATGATCCTATATCGTCATAAAATCAGAAAACCTTATTTTCGTATCGGATTACTCTTAATTCTGATTATACATATTTTTTTATACTGCCGTTTGATTAAATTTTAAATACCTCTAATATATCAGGTTTCAGTTATATCTTCCGATTTTGCGACTGAAAAATCAGAATTAAACTGTTTCGCTATGGTTAAAATACAGGCTGATCCACAATCTCTTTCATCTCTTTGCAAAACATTATGATATTTTTTTAACATAACTATCTATTACCTCTTTTTTAATTTTATTTAGAAAACAAAGAGTTTCTTTATTTGGTAGAAACTCTTTGTTTTTAAAGCTATTTACAAATACCAGTAATAATTATTTAGAAAAAACATTATCATTATTATAAAAAGAAATATAATATTATTTTTTAAAAATAAAATAGTGTTCTCTTTATCTCTCTTATTAAATTTAAACATAAAAAATATATCTGTATACTTTCTTTTTATTATTCCAATTATAAAAATTAGAAATAAAACCAAAGATAGTCCTCCCATAGATAATATTAATATTTCTTCAGGAATTTTATTAAAGTAAAATATTGTTCCTATTCCTGAATTTAAATTCCATATTACATGCAGCAAAATAGAACATTTTAATGAATATCGGTATGCAACATAGGAAAAAATTATTCCTAATAAAGTAGTCATTATAACTTTACTTATTTCTATATGGGAAAGGCCAAACAGTACTGAATTTATGATTACTGCAGATTTGTAACCGTATTCTTTCAAATCATTCATTATTACTCCGCGAAACATTAATTCTTCTATAATAGGAGCTATTATTATAACTGAAAATATTATTATATTAATATTATAAGAAGAATAATCATACAAAATATCACTTTTCTTATTTTCCATTATTATCTTAGGCATAACAGATATTATATTTATAAGCAGTCCTATAAAAAACATCAATGAATAATAGTTAACAAAATTCTTTATCCCTATTTTTTCCTTTTTTATAAAATATTTTTTATTTTTATTATTTCTTATAAAATAATAAATGATCGGAATATCTAATAAATAACTTATTAATTTATGTATTGTAATTATGGAATTTATTCTTGAATTTATAATTAATTTTCTTAATATAAATACAAATATGACATTTAGAAAACTAATTATAAATAAAAATATGGAAATATTCCCTAATTTTTCTATTTTCCTCCACGCCATTTGTTAAATTCCCTATATTCACTACGAGTACAACCGCCACGCCAACCTTCTTTTATTCTGCTTATACCTCTGTCTATATGATAATCTCCGGCACGACTGATTATTTCTCCTCTTAAAGCATTATCTTCCTTTGTAGATTGAGTTTTTCTATCTATTCCATAACCTAATTCTATTGTTCCTTTAGCTATTCTATCCCAATCTCTGTTACATTCACAACCCCAACTTCCTCTACCTCTTCTGGCTCTATTTCTTTTTCCGCCATCAATTTCCATTAGTTCATTGTAACTTAATTCTTTCATTTCCATAATTTTACCTCCAAAATTTTAATTGATTATAAATACTGTTAATAAATAGTCCCCCCTCTTATATTTTTCTTTTTTTTTACTTTTTAAATTCTTTGTAAAATTAAATATAATATCTTAAAATACCAATTTTAAAACTACTACTTCATTTTTTATTCCTTCTTATATAAATAATTTTAAAACATTATAATTTTTTGAAATTTTTCAACACAAAAAATAAAATATATATCTTTCATTTCTCTAATATTCCTTTAATCTAAATTATGATAAAATCAGCTACTTTAAATAAGAGGAGCTTGTAACCATGAACAGATAAAGTAATAAAATAACTCTAAAAATAAGGAGAAAATAAATCGGTTTTTCATGGATGACTTTCCTTTTCGGATTTTTTGTTCCTTTCTTTCGAAAAAACTGGTTTATAGGAATAATAAGCTTAATTATTACTATTTTTCTGTTCGATTCTCATTTTTTCCTGTTTATAGTTATACAGACAGCTTTTTCGTCCATATATAATAAAATGTATATAAAACATTTAATAAATAAAGGCTGGGAACCTTCCGATAAAACCGACGAAAAAATATTAACGGAAAAAGGAATAATTTTTTCAAAAGAAAAAAACAGCTGTTTCTTAAAAACTGAAACTGAAATTTCTGAATATAATAAATACGATGAAAATTTCCAAAATACTCAAAAAGCTCTTTTTAAACAGATTAAAAACCGTAAAACAGATACCGCAAAGAATATATTTATCTCTTTCCGTAACAATAACTGTAAAAAAATAAAATTGCACTGACAAAAACAGCAGTCATAAAAATGTTTTTGGTTATATTGGCAATTTTAATAATTCTGAGTATTTCCTCCTTTTTATTTAAAGTAGTAACAAATGTAGTTACAGGAACTTTTTCCAAAGGAACAGGGGTATATGCAGGAAGAGATTTTTATAATTCCAACAAAACACTGTATCTACGTAATGACGGAACATATACTTGGAAGTTGAATTCATCGGACTGGAAAACACATGTAGACGGAACATACAAAATAAAAGGAAAAACATTGATTTTCTGTTTGATTTATCATATAATAAGTTAACAGTACTGTTTAAAAGAGGTGAACCAAAATGCTGAATAAAGATGAAAGATTAGCTACCATAAGTAAATTAATCGAAGAAAAAGGGAGTATAAGAGTTGCGGACATAGTTGAAAACCTCAATGTTTCAGATATGACCGCAAGAAGAGACTTAACAGAACTTGAAGAGCTGGGACTTCTGACAAGAATTCACGGAGGAGCCAAAAGTAAAAATATTTTTCAATATAAGGAACTTTCACATACTGATAAATACGTTATCAACATTCAGGAAAAAAAAGAAATCGCACTTAAGGCTTCTGAACTTATTAATGAAGGAGATACTATCTTTTTAGGTCCCGGAACAACAGTTGAACTATTGGCAAAAGAAATTAAAAATCAAGTGTTACGGATAGTAACAAACTGTCTTCCGATTTTTGAGATTCTTTCGGAAAAAAAAACGGATTCTTTTAAAGTCTATCTTACAGGTGGCAATATGAGAGATATCACACGTGCCTTTGTAGGTGGAATAACAAATTCTCTATTGTCTAATATGTACTTCGGAAAAATTTTTTTCAGCTGTAACGGAATACAAAATAATGAAATAATGACTTCCACTTTTGAAGAAGGATATACACAGCAGATCGCTATAAACAATTCGGAAGAAAGATATTTACTGCTGGATCATACAAAAATCAACAAAAATGATTTTACCTCCTTCTATACATTGGATAAATTAACTGCCGTCATAATAAATAAAACAGATAAGGAAATCATAAAAAAATTGGAAAAATATGTATCGGTAATTTCATAAAAATAAACATAATTAATCGGATTTTACATCCGATTTTTATTTATCTGGATGCATCATATATTTAACTGTCATAAACACATCATTTTTAATATTATATCTTTCTTAATAAACAAATAAACAATTTTATGTTTAAATTTCAAACAAAAACTATTGTTTTTTTGTTCGTTTTATGATATATTAAATTCAGAAAGTTGAAAAACTATTTATTTAAACGAAATACTCAAACTACGTAGAAAAAAGTATTATCATTTAAACAGGGAGATGAAAACATGAAAGTTATATTAGGTGCCGACATGGACGGAAAACATCTGAAAGACAATATTAAGAATTATCTTTCGGAAAACGGCTATGATGTAATTGACAAAAGCCTAAATGGAATGGATTTTGTTGATATTACCTGTATTGTTGCACAGGAAGTAAAAAATATACCTGACAGTCTGGGAATAATTTTTGACGGATATGGTGCCGGAAGTTTTATTACGGCTGCTAAAATAAAAGGAATAATAGCTGCTGAAGTATCCGACGAACGTTCAGCTTATATGACAAGAGGACACAACAATTCAAGAATAATTACAATAGGAGCTAAAATTACAGGAACGGAAATAGCCAGAAATATAGTAAAAGGCTTTCTGACTGCTCATTATGACGGAGGTCGTCATCAAATAAGAGTGGATATGCTGAATAAAATGTGCTGATTATCTCTAATTCATGAAAGAAGGTGTAAAATGAAAATAGCTATCGGATGTGATCATATTGTTACCGATATAAAAATAAACGTATCGGATTTTTTAAAATCAAAAGGATACGAAGTCATAGACTGCGGAACCTATGATTTTACAAGAACTCATTATCCAATATACGGAAAAAAAGTAGGAGAAACTGTAAGCAGCGGAACTGCAGATTTAGGCGTCTGTATATGCGGAACAGGAGTAGGCATAAATAACGCTGTAAATAAAGTTCCCGGAATAAGATCCGCCTTAGTCAGAGATATGACAACTGCAATATATGCCAAAGAATGCTTAAATGCAAATGTAATCGGATTTGGAGGGAAAATAACAGGTGAACTGTTAATATTTGATATAATTGAAGCTTTTATAAAAGCTGAATATAAAAATACCGAAGAAAGTCGAAAAATAATAGAAAAAATTAAAAATATCGAAACAGTCAATACCGAACAGAAAAATACGGACTTTTTCGATGAATTTTTAAAAAAATGGGATAATGGAGAATACAAAGATTGAAAAAGGAGAAATTACTATGATTTTAACAATAACAATGAATCCTTCAATTGATATTTCCTATCCGTTGGAAAAGTTCAACTTAAATACTGTAAACAGAATTAGCGAACCTTTGAAAACTCCGGGCGGAAAAGGACTGAATGTTACGAGAATATTGAAGCAAATCGGTAATGATGTACTGGCAAGCGGATTAATAGGCGGATTTTCAGGGAAAGATATTCAAAGCAGATTAAATTCAAAAAAAATAAAACATTCTTTTTTTGAAATATCAGGAGAAACAAGAAACTGTATTGCAATCCTACATGAAGGAAATCAGACTGAAATCCTTGAAAGCGGTCCGACAGTTACTTCTGGAGAATCCGACGGTTTTCTCAAACATCTGAAAAAATTACTGAGCGAAATTTCGGTAGTTACAATTTCAGGAAGTTTACCTAAAGGAATCGAAAAAGATTTTTATACAAAAATCATAAAAATATGTAACGAATATAATAAAAGTACTATTCTGGACTGTTCGGGAGAAGCACTGACTTCAGTACTGAAAAGTCCATACAAACCGAAAGTGATAAAACCTAATGCAGAAGAGCTTTCACTGCTTGTAAACAAAAAAATTTCACAAAATTCCGTCGAGTTGAAAAATATATTGTCAAACAGTTTTTTTTCAGGAATAGAATGGATAATCGTATCTCTTGGAAAAAACGGCTGTTTTGCCAGACATCATGACAAATTCTATAAAGTAAATATCCCTCAAATAAAGGCAGTAAATCCAGTCGGTTCGGGTGATGCAACAGTGGCAGGCATCGCTTCGGCACTGGAAACAGGTAAAAATGACAGGGAGCTTTTAAAAATCGGGAATACTCTCGGGATTCTCAATGCTATGGAAAAGATGACGGGATACGTAGATATCGAAAAATATGACGATGTATTCAATAATATACAAATATCGGAAATATAGGAGGAACTCTAATGATAACTGAACAGAAAAAAATTCTTTTAGAAAAGCTGAGTAATGAAAACGGTATTATATCGGCTTTAGCTATAGATCAGCGTGGAGCTTTAAAAAAGATGATGAATAAATATCGAGAGGAAGAAGCAACATCGGAACAAATAAAAAATTTTAAAATTCTTGTATCAAGAGAGCTGACAAAATATTCTTCCTCCATTTTGCTGGACCCTGAATATGGTCTGGAAGCAGCCGAAATTAAAGATAAAAACGCAGGGCTTCTATTAGCTTATGAAAAAACAGGATATGATACCAATTCTGCAGGAAGACTCCCTGACAGCCTATCCTTATGGTCAGTAAAACGTTTAAAGGAAAAAGGTGCTGACGCAGTTAAATTTTTATTATATTATGATGTCGATGAAACGGAAAAAATCAATAATAAGAAAAAAGCCTACATGGAAAGGGTAGGCTCCGAATGTCTCGCAGAGGATATTCCTTTCTTTCTGGAAATATTAACTTACGACAGTAAAATTCAGGACAACAGCAGCACAGAATTTGCAAAAGTAAAGCCGAGAAAGGTAATTGAAGCAATGAAAGTCTTTTCGGATAAAAGATACAATGTCGACGTATTAAAAGTTGAAGTTCCGGTAAATATGAACTTTGTAGAAGGTTTTTGTGAAAATAAAGTTATTTACACAAAAAAAGAAGCCGAAGAATTTTTCAGAAAACAGAATAAGGTTTCAGATTTGCCTTATATTTATTTAAGTGCAGGAGTCAGTGCAAAATTATTTCAGGAAACATTAAAATTTGCACATAATGCAGGTGCTGAATTTAACGGTGTGTTATGTGGACGTGCCACATGGGCCGAAGGTGTGGAAATATTTTCAAAATACGGAGAAAATAAAACTGTGGAATGGCTGAATTCTACGGGACGTAAAAATATTGAAGAATTAAACGAAGTGCTGAAAACAACAGCAATTTCTTGGAAAAACAAATTGAAATAATAGGAGGAAACACTATGAACAGAGAAGATATTACAATGATCGGATTTGAAATCGTAGCTTACGCAGGTGATGCCCGTTCAAAATTATTGGATGCTTTGACCAAAGCTCAAAAAGGAGATTTTAAGGCAGCTGAACAGCTGATAAAGGAAGGAGAGGAAAATATTGTAAAAGCTCATAATGCTCAAACTGATATCCTTTCTAAAGAAGCAGGAGGAGAAAATTTAGAAATGAGCTTTATTATGATACATGGTCAGGATCATTTAATGACAACTATACTACTGAAAGATATTACTAAGCATCTTATAGAATTATATAAAAAGGGAGTGTAGATATTTATGAAAGGATTAATAACTCAAATTGAAAAAATGCAGCCGTTTTTCCAGAAAATATCACGAAACAAATATCTGAGAGCTATTCGGGACGGTTTTATAGCAGCAATGCCTGTCGTTTTATTTTCAAGTTTATTTATGCTTATCGCATTTGTTCCGAATATATTCGGATTTTACTGGCCTAAATCAGTTGAAGCTGCAATAGTAAAACCTTATATTTACTCTATGGGAATTGTCGGTCTACTTGTTGCAGGAACTACGGCAAAATCACTAACCGATGCTTTCAACCGTAATATGGAAAGCACAGACCAAATTAACAGTATATCTGTAATGCTGGCATCAATGGCAGGCTTTCTCCTGCTGGCGGCTGACCCCCTCGAAAACGGATTTGGACGGGGATATCTCGGAACTGCAGGTTTGCTGAGTGCATTTGTTTCAGCATTTATAACTGCAAATATTTATAAATTCTGTATAGGAAAAAATATAACGATAAGAATGCCTAAAGAAGTTCCGCCTAATTTATCCCAGACTTTTAAAGATGTAATTCCTTTCAGTATTACCGTTCTGGTTTTATACGGAGTGGATCTGTTCATAAGAAATATTTTAGGTTACAATTTCGCCCAGGCTCTAATCGAGTCATTAAAACCTTTATTCAGTGCAGCTGACGGATATATCGGAATAACGGTAATATATGGGGTTATAGCACTGTTCTGGTTTGTCGGAATACATGGTCCGTCTATTGTCGAACCTGCCATATCCGCGATTGCCTTTATCAATTTGGATGCAAATTTGCAAGCGTTACAGGCTGGAACACATGCTTCTAAAATAATAACTCCCGGATTACAGATGTTTATTACTACTATGGGAGGAACAGGAGCCACTTTAGTCGTCCCTTTTATGTTTATGTGGCTTTCAAAGTCAAAACAGAACAAAGCCATAGGTAAAGCTTCATGTATCCCCACTGCATTCGGAGTAAATGAGCCTATATTATTCGGAGGTCCGTTAGTATTAAATCCTATTTTCTTTATTCCGTTTATTATGACACCTATAGTAAATGTATGGTTATTCAAATTCTTTGTTGATATTCTCGGAATGAACAGTTTTATGTATTTTCTTCCATGGACAACTCCCGCTCCAATCGGTTTAATATTGGGAACCGGTTTTGATAAACTTTCCGTTATACTGACATTCCTTCTCATATTAGTGGATGTCATTATCTACTACCCTTTCTTCAAAACCTATGACACTCAGATTATGGAAAGAGAAAGAAACAGCTTTACTGAAGAAGATAAGACGGAAAAAAATATGAAAAAACCTAAAAATGAATTACAGGAAAATTTAATACCTGATAAACAGAAAAAAGTATTAGTCCTATGTGCAGGCGGAGGAACAAGCGGACTTTTAGCAAATGCACTGAAAAAGGGTGCTAAAGAACATAATATTCCGATAAGTGCGGCTGCAGGTTCTTACGGAGCACATTACGATATAATGAAAGATTATGATTTAATTATACTGGCACCTCAGGTCGCTTCAAATTATGAAGACATAAAACAGGATACTGATAAACTCGGAATAAAGCTGATTAAAACTCAGGGAGCCGAATATATTCAATTAACAAGGGATCCAAAAGGCTCGTTAGACTTCGTCATGAAACAGTTTCAAAATTCATAAATAGGAGGTTTATATGAAAAAGTTACCCAAAAATTTTATTTTTGGAGGAGCAACAGCAGCATATCAGGCAGAAGGAGCTACTAAGACAGACGGTAAAGGGCGTGTAGCATGGGATTCCTTTTTAGAAGAAAATTACTGGTACACAGCTGAACCTGCAAGTGATTTTTACCATCAATATCCCGTTGATTTGGAATTAAGTCAAAAATTTAATATTAACGGTATACGTATATCAATAGCATGGTCCAGAATTTTTCCTAAAGGATACGGAGAAGTAAATCAGAAAGGGGTTGAATTTTATCATAAATTATTTGATGAATGCCGTAAAAGAAATGTGGAACCTTTTGTAACACTCCACCATTTTGATACACCTGAAACACTTCATTCTGATGGAGACTTTCTAAACCGTAGAAATATTGAACACTTTGTAAATTATGCCGAATTCTGTTTTAAAGAATTTAAAAACAAAGTAAATTACTGGACTACCTTTAATGAAATAGGACCTATCGGAGACGGTCAGTATTTAGTCGGCAAGTTTCCTCCCGGTATAAAATATGATTTCGCCAAAGTTTTTCAATCTCATCATAATATGATGCTGGCTCACGCTAAAACTGTCAAAATTTTTAAAAATAAAAGTTATAAAGGAGAAATAGGAGTAGTCCATGCTCTACCTACCAAATATCCTTACAATACTTCAAATCCTGCTGATATTAAAGCAGCTGAACTTGAAGATATACTTCATAATAAATTTATACTGGATGCAACTTATCTAGGAAAATACTCCGAAAAAACAATAAACGGAGTAAATTATATATTAGATATAAACGGAGGAAGCCTTGATTTAAGGGAAGAAGATTTTGAAATTATGAAAGAAGCCTGTAATTTAAATGATTTTTTAGGTATAAACTATTATATGAGTGACTGGATGAAAGAGTTTGAAGGTGAAACGGAAATAACTCATAATTCGAAAGGAGATAAAGGCGGTTCAAAGTATCAGTTGAAAGGTATCGGTCAAAGAGAGTACGATATAGATATTCCGAGAACGGATTGGGATTGGATGATATATCCTCAGGGACTTTACGATCAGATAATGAGAATTATCAAGGATTATCCCAATTACAAAAAAATCTATATTACGGAAAACGGTTTAGGATATAAAGATGATTTTAATAATGGAGAAATAAACGATGATGCACGTATTGACTATATTAAACAGCATCTCGAAATAATTTCCGATGCAATTTCAGCAGGTGCAAATATAAAAGGATATTTCCTGTGGTCATTAATGGATGTATTTTCATGGTCAAACGGCTATGAAAAAAGATACGGATTATTCTATGTAGATTTCAAAACACAAAAACGCTATCCTAAAAAAAGTGCCTACTGGTATAAAAAAATTGCGGAAACACTTGAAATAAAATAAAATTTAAATTGTACCGATATACTTCAAAATAATTATAATTTAAAAAAATTATAGTTATATCCTAAAAGAATTTAAAATAACAGAAAAATTCTTCTGAAAATTATACTTATAATGAAACTGTTTTTAAACAAAAGCTGTCTCGTAAATCAAAAATTACTTTTTTAATATAAATAATATCTTTTTTTCAAGTTTATAAACTGTCAGTTTCACTGTTTTTATAAAAATTATGATTTGAGATATTTTTCTATTTTACGAGACAGCTAAATAAGATTTTATCTTAATAACTACAAAAAATCGACATATCACATTTTACAATTAACTTATTTTAAAATCAAAATATTTAAAATTTAAAAATTATCAGTTTCATTCTAAATACAGTATATTTTTACTGCTCTTTCTAATAAAAAAGAACTATTTCATAAGTTAAAAACAGTTCAAAAGCTATAAATAGTATTTTTTACTATAAACTGTTATCCTTATAAAAATATACAAAATTATAGCTTATTTATTTTTTCAACTTATAAAACAGTCTTTTTCAATATTTTCTATTTAATTCAAAAAAATTATTTTTTATTACTGTTTTGCAACTATTTTAATTTCAACTCTTCTGTTCTGAGCTCTTCCGCCTGCTGTAGAGTTGCTTGCCACAGGTTGTCTGCTTCCATATCCTACTGAAGTCACTCTTGACCCCGGAACTCCGGCTCCTACAAGATAAGCTTTAACTGAAGATGCTCTGTTCACTGATAAAGGATTATTTATAGAATCATTTCCCGTACTGTCCGTATGCCCTGAAACTATTATATTTGAATCAGGATATTTTTTGAGTACATCAGCTACTGAATCAAGAGAACCTGTGAATCTCGGTTTAATTACGCTGCTGTTCGTGTCAAATGTGATATTTTCAGGTGCAGTAATCTTAATTTCACCTTCTCCCGTTCTTTCCACTTTCACTCCTGAACCGTCCAGTCTGTTTTTCAGTTCTTTTTCCTGCCTGTCAAAAATATTTCCGATGACAGCTCCCACTGCAGCTCCTCCTGCCGTTCCTATTAATGTTCCCTTTGTATCCTTTCCTATTACCTGTCCCAGCACTGCTCCCGCAGCAGCTCCTATTCCTGCTCCTGCAGCTGTTTTATTTACTTTTTTTGTTCCGTCCGGTGCAGTTGTACATGAAACTGCAACTAATACAGTCATCATTAATAATGCTATTATCTTTTTCATCCTTACCCTCCTGAATTATTTTTTATTTTGTTTTTAACAATATAGATAAGTATATAAGATTAACGAGATTTTCTTATTTGAATTGACTTTGAAAATAATTTGTGATATAAAAATCATACAAATTTAAAAATATTCGGAAGGTAAGAAAATGAAAATATATATTTCTCCCATGGCAGGATACACAGATTATTCCTACAGAAAAATATTAAAAAAATTTAACCCTGATTTGATGTTTACTGAAATGGTAAATGCACATCTGTTAAATGAAAATGATAAAATTACCGAAAATGAACTTTTAAAATGTGACGATAAAATAAATGAAGGTGTTCAGATATTCGGAAAAAACAAAGATGAACTTGTGAATGCTTTTTTAAAAGCTGAAAAAATGGGATTTAAAAAACTCAATTTGAATATGGGCTGTCCTCAACCTAAAATCGTGAAGAAAGGTGCAGGTTCGGCACTTCTTCCTAAAATCGGACTTATTGACAGTTTATTATATGAATTAAAGGAAAAGCTGAACGAAAAAACTGAGCTGTCTCTTAAAATCCGTATCGGATACGGGAATTTCTCATTTCCTGAATTATATGTAAAAATGGCGGATAAATATAATCTTGATTTCATCTGTGTTCATGGAAGAAGAGGAGAACAGCTTTATCAGGGAAAATCCGACTGGAACACAGTTTCAGCATTAAGCCGTCTTCCAAGAAAACAGGATCTCGATTTTATAGGAAATGGTGATTTATTTGAACTCGGACAGATCGTAAATCTTATAAAACCGTGCAATCTTGATGGAATAATGCTTTCACGTGGAATTATCGGAAACCCCTGGCTCATTACCCGATTAAAGGAATTTTTCAAAACAGGAAAAATTATACCGTTTCCTGATTTAAACACCGTAAAAATTACAGTTCTGGAACATATGGAATATTTAACTGAAAATAAAGGCGAAACTATTGCGGCTCTTGAAATAAACAAATTTCTAAAACCATATTTCAAAAATCTGAATATTCCTGATTTTTTACCGAAACTGAATGAAATTATTAGAGAAAAGGATATAAATTTAAAAATTAAATATATTTCAAATATATAATACTCATTACCCTTTCATAAATGAAAACCAATTTTTCTAAAAATGTCCGTTTATTGTCTTTAATCAAATTAATAATATATACAACTTATAATTAAACATATTTTTAACTTTATAAAACAATCTGCGGACAATAATTTAATATTTAAAATTTTTCAGGAAAATTAATAAAAAGTGTTGATTTTCCTTATTTTTTATAGTTTTCTTACAATAATCTCCTATTTTTAAAAAATTAAGTTTATAATAAAAATTAATTTAAAAATACATTTGTATGTAATTTTATTATTTTAAAATAATTTTAGTTAAAAAAGAATAAAAAATATTTTATCCCGAATCTTTAGAAAATATATA
>JAUNKI010000040.1:1937-13267 GCA_030532815.1 Leptotrichiaceae bacterium | reverse complement strand
ATATTTCAGTTCCCTTCAACATTCAAATTTTACAGCGTGAAAACAGTTTTTTGATCCAACCTTTTTTACAAAAAAGGTTGGGATTATTATTTTTCCTTTACTTTTCCTTTACAGCATCATCGATTATTTTTTTAGACAGTTCATAAGGAACTTCTTCATATTTCAGAAGTTTCATTTCAAAATATCCCCGTCCCTGAGTCATTGCTTTCAGATCATTTGCATATTTAAAAGTTTCAGCCATAGGAGCTTCGGCAATTATTTTCTGCTTTGTTCCTTTGTGTGATTCCATTCCCATTACTCTTCCACGTTTTTTATTTATATCTCCCATAATATCTCCTATGTATTCTTCAGGAACTATAATGGACAGTTCCATAATCGGTTCAAGGAGTACGGGTTTTGCTTCCAGCATTCCTTTTTTAAATGCCAGATTTGCAGCAATTTTAAACGACATTTCCGAAGAGTCGACATCATGGTAGGAACCGTCATAAAGTACGGCTTTTATATTTGTAACGGGATATCCTGCCAGCACACCGTGTGCAAGAGATTCCTTCAGTCCTTTTTCCACAGCCGGAATATATGATTTAGGAACACTGCCTCCTACAACTGTTTCTTCAAATATGAAACTTTCATCGGCAGGCATAAATCTTATCTTGACATCTCCGTACTGTCCATGCCCTCCTGACTGTTTTTTATATTTTCCCTGTACATCGGACTGTCCTGTTACAGTTTCTCTGTAAGGAACTTTTAATTCTTCGGTTCTGACTTCCACACCGAATTTATTTTTCAGTTTTTCAATTAATGTGATACTGTGGAGATCTCCCTGTACTCCCAATACAGTCTGTCCTGTTTCCATATTTCTGTTCCATACGAAAGAAGCATCTTCTTCCGTAAGTTTCTGAAGTCCTGTTGATATTTTTTCATCATCGGCTTTATTGAGAGGTTCCACTGCAATTAGCATCTGTGCCTTAGGGAAGGATATATTCGGAACGGAAGGTTCCTTTTCATTACTTGCCAGAGTGTCTGATGTCTGAGTGTTTGAAAATTTTGTAAACAGAACAATATCTCCGTAAACAGCTTTAGGAATATCAGTAAGTTTATCCATTACTATGGTGGATATTTTACCTACTCTTTCTTTAATTCTTTTGTTAATGTTATATATTTCGCTTTCAGGTTTCAGTTCTCCTGAAAGAACCTTTGCATAGGAAACTCTTCCTAAAAATGAATCTATGACAGTCTTAAATACTTGACATACAAATTCCTTTTTTTCGGGTTTAACTTTTTTATTATCACGGGGTGCAGGCAGATAGTCTCTCACCATATCAAAAGTTGTATGAAGTCCTATGTTTTTAAATGTAGATCCGCATATAACGGGAATAAGATTTCCGTTAAGCACTCCTTCTCTCAGTCCTTTATGAATTTCCGCAGTGGTAAATTCCGTTCCGTTGAAATATTTATCCATGAGTTCCTCGCTTGTTTCGGCAACAGCTTCAAGAAGCATGTCTCTTACAGGTTGAATCTGATCGTCCATATCATCGGGAATGGAGGCGTTCTGACATTCCTTTCCGTTATATTCTCTGGCATACATATCAACTACATTTATATGACCTTTGAAAGAGTCGGATTTACCCCATGGAACATGAAACGGAGCAATTCTTTTCCCGTATTTTTCTCTCAGTTGGGAAAGAATTTTTTCATAATCTGCTTTTTCACTGTCAATTTTATTTACGAAAATAAATCTCGGAATATTTCTGCTGTCGGTCAGTTCGAGGGAAGTTTCAGTTCCTACTGATAAATCCGTCGTTCCGTCGACAATTATAATTGCACCGTCAGCTGCGGCAAGACCCGATTCCAGCTCCCCGAAGAAATCCGTATATCCCGGAATATCAAGAAAGTTGAATTTCAGAGATTGATATTCAATTGCATGCAGGGATGTAGAACTGCTTATTTTTACATTGTCATTGGGGTTTGAAATTCTCGTTGTAAGTCCTGCGGTAAATTCCAGTGCTTCAGTCATATTACTTTTTCCTGCACCGCTATGCCCTAAAATAGCTACATTTCTGATACTGTCACTTTCATAGATTCTCATGTTTTCTCCTTTCAAAACCTTCCTGAATGAAAGCTCTGACTGTTTTTTCTGAAATTATGATTATAATGTTTTCGGAATTATGAAATTTTCAGAAAATAGAATGTACGATAATAATGAAGTTCCATTATTTAAGAAGGTTTCTTTTAATATAATGTATAAAATAATTTAAATTCTTACAGTAATATTATAACTGGAAAAATTCAAAAAGCAACAGGAAACAGATGAAAAATATTTAATATTCTCAAACATTTACAAAGTCAGAAAAATATAGTATAATTTTAAAATAAAAACTATCATGAGAAGGAGCCTGCACATGGCAACAAAAAAGGGAAAAAATGCCGAGAAAAAAAATACGGGTAGAAATATTTTAATTATAGTGATTATAGCGGTTGCTCTGTTTATATTCAAAGACAGAGTGACAGATACATTTAAAATTCTTGACGGGGCAGCCCAGACGATAAACTTCAAGCTTGTAAATGTAAAAAGTATTATTTATAAACAGACACTGAAATTCAAATCAAGAGTACAGGATATAAGTTATATAGATACATATGTTAAAAACAATAAGGAAAGGGACTTTGAATTACAGAAAAACAAAGTTCAGAACATGGAACTTGTAAATATTGCAAAAGAAAATGAAAAATTAAGAACAATGCTTGACATGAGAAGTAAAAATCCTTCGGAATATATTGCAGCCGATGTGGCACTCGTGGAAAATCTGAATTCTTCAGAAAGGATATTCATAGATAAAGGAAAAAATCAGGGAATAACACTGAATTTGCCTGTAATGTACAACGGTTTTTTTATAGGCAAGATTTCCAAAGTGGGAGCAGATTATTCTGAAGTGACGTTACTGACAAGTAAAAATTCGAGAATCAGTGCGGTAATAAATGGAACCGATATGCAGATACTACGTGGAAACGGAAACGGAACATTTTCAATATTCAATTATAATGAAAACGTAACTGAAAAATCCGTATTCAATATAGAAACATCAGGGACGAGCGATATTTTTCCGAAAGGACTTATGATCGGTTCATTTTATATAAAAGATCTTAATTCTTTCAAACAGAGCAAGGAAGTGAGATTCAGACCTTCCTATGAAGTTTATGATATCCAGAGTGTTCTTGTGTATAAATGGAGTACAGACGATACTGTCAATAAAGAAATTCAAAATCAGATTAATCAGGAAATCGAACAGGAATTCAAAAAAAATAAAGGAACTACACAGACAAACTAAAGAAACTTGCATTAATATATATAAATCGGAAATATTTATGAAATAGAGTAAATTTATTTCCGATATTCAATAAATATATTATTTAGAGGTGAAAAAATGATAAAAAATAAAACAGTGATAAGCAGGATAGTTTTTCTTTTTATGTTTGTATCGGTGTTTTCCTTTTCCAAAGATTTCTGGGAAAAGAGCAGATTTACGGTAAATGTTACGGAAAGTCTGAAAATGAATAAATCGGTAAAGACGAAAAGATATATTATGACTTACAGCGGAGGGACATTGAAACTTCAGATGACTTATCCGTCCGTAAATAAAGGTGAAATTTATACATTTACGGGAAACAGTAAAACAATATATTATCCGTCACTGAATCAGACGGTAACTCAGAAACTGCATGAAGATGAAGCTAATATACTGAGCGTATTTAATAAGCTTAATAAACTTACATTGAAGAAAACTCAGACAAAAAACGGAGATACATTTACATTTGAAAATTCATGGCTGACATCTATAACAAGTAAGGGTTATAAAGTGAACTTCAGTGACTATGTAAAATCTGGAGAATATACCTATCCCACCAAAATATCAGTAACAGACGGTAATTCTCAGATAATTTACAGATTATCAAATTTTAAATAATGAAAGACAAAATATGAAAATTTTAAAAATAGAATGTCTTATATTGAAAAAAGAGGAAATAAATGAAGCTGATTTAAGGGCGACGGTTTTCAGCAGGGAATACGGAAAAATGAATGTCGTGTCATACGGCATAAGAAAATCAAAAAAGAGAAATCCTGCAGCCTTGAATCCGTTAAATATAACTCATATGACAGTACATGAGAAAAACGGATATTATACGATAAATGAAGCCGAATTAATAAAAAGTTACAAAAATATTACGAAAGATATTGAAAAATTGGAAATTTCGTTGTATATTTTAGATAGTGTAAATAAGATTTATGATATCAGTTATGAAGACGGAAGTTTTTTTGACAGATTGTGCGGAATATTTGAATTTATAGATACAAGAGGAAAAATAGGGAAAGGTTATAAATACTATCTTGTTTTATCTTTTTTGAGAAGAATAATGCTGGAACACGGGATTTATGATGCTTATGAGCTGGAAAATCTGCTTGGGTTCCGGCTTGCTGAAAAATATAAGGAAATATGTTTCCTAAATAAAAAATATTCCGATTACGGAAATATTGAAGAAAAATTTGAAAAAAATTCCGAATATTCAAAGAAAATAATAATATTTTTTGAAAAATACATAAATGATAATTTACAGGTGAAAATGGAAATGAAAAAATTTTTAATGGAGGAGTTATATGTTGCCCGATAAAAAGATTGCCGATTATATTAATGTAAAAACAGTTGAACTTGACTTAAAGTCTAAAACTAAAAATGCAGTTATTAAAGAGCTTTTTGAAAATATAAAAAAAAGCGGATATGTTAAAAATGAAGAAGCGGCATTAAATGATTTATACGCAAGGGAAGATATGGGAAGTACGGGAATAGGAAAAAATGTCGCCGTTCCTCATGCGAAAACCGATGCTGTGGATGAGCTTACAGTGACATTGGGAATTTCAAGAAACGGTATAGAATACGGAGCTATTGACGAGGAAAACGTAAATATATTTTTCATGTTTTTATGTCCTAAAGATCAGTCACAGGAATATTTAAGAGTTCTTGCGAGAATATCGAGGCTTATAAGAGAAGATAAATTCAGAGAAAATCTTATGAAAGCCAAAACAGAAGAAGAAATAATAGAAATAATAAAAAATGAAGAAAATTAAATATATGGGATTGAATTTTATTTATTTTAAAGTAAGGGGAAATTATGAAATGTCCATTTTGCGGCAGTGAAAATACAAAAGTAATTGACAGCAGAGCCTATTCAGACGGAAACTCCATTAAAAGGCGGAGAGTTTGTGAAAATTGCGGGAAAAGATTTACAACCCATGAAAAAGTTGTAGATCTGGCACTGTATGTAATAAAGAAAAGCGGAGAAAAACAGCCTTATTCAAGGAAAAAAGTTTATAACGGAATTATCCGTGCATTGGAAAAACGAAATGTAGATACTGAAAAAGTTGAAGAAGTTGTTGACAAAATAGAAAGAGTTATTTTAACTGAATATTCAGGAGAAATAAAGTCCAGTGAATTGGGAAATATTATAATTTCCTATCTGCTTGATCTGGATGAAATAGCCTATGTAAGATTTGCTTCAGTTTATAAGGAATTTGACAGTCTGGACAGTTTCATCAGAGAAATAGAAAAAATAAGAAATGAAAAAGTGAAAACATAACTTAAAAGTGAAAATTGAAAAAACGGGAGAAAGAAAATGGCAAAAAAAAGAATATTTTTTGTTTTTAATTTATTCTTCTTTATAATAATAGGCATAATTTTTTATCAGACATTTGAAACTTATCTAATAAAAAAAGAAGTAAACAGAGAAATAAAAAATACTGAAAAAGAAGTACAGGAATATGCTGAAAAAAAGAGGAAACTTGAAAGCAATATAAAAAATTTCAGTGAAGAGGAAAAAATAGAAAGAGTTGCCCGTGACAAACTGAATTTAAAAAAAGAAGGGGAAATTACTTATAAAATTATAGAATAATAAAATACAACGATATGCACATTTGAAAAGATGTTTGTTTTCAGATGAATTTTATATATTTAAAGAAGGGGAAAAATGTTGGACTTGTATAATATGGAAAATTATGAGAAAAGACTTGAGGAATATAAAATAGAAGATGAAAAAGACATGTATATTTTCAGAGTAAACAGAAGATATATCATTTCATCATCTATTTTTTTTGTAATGCTTTTGTTTACGGCGTTTTATTCATTATATAAAGGATTGACTGGAGCGGAAAAGCTTACTCCCCTTAAATCGATTTTAATAGGAATACTGCTTATTTACACTCTATTTTCAGCATGGACGGTTTTCAGATACAAGATTATTATTAAAAAAAACTTCATTATTTCAGGGAAAAACGAGATAAATATGAATGAAATAAAAGAAGCGGTTATAAAAATAGACAGGATAAGTACTAAAAAATTTGACAGGTTTCTGGAAATAATTACGAAAGATAAAAAAAGGATAAAATACAGACTGAATATGGAAAAAGACCTGCTGTTTGTAAAGCTTATACAGAAATATACAGGAAATAAACTGATTATACAAAAATAAAATAAATATCCGGGAGGAAAAATGAAAAAAATAATATTAATGATATACTTAGTGTTAAGTATGGCAGTGTCTGCAAATGACTCAGTAATAAAAAAGGCACTGATTAAAGTATATACTTCGCATCAGCTGTTTGACTACACGGCACCGTGGCAATACGGACAGAGTTTTAATTCTACAGCTACAGGATTTATAACAGAGGGGAATAAGATTATAACAAACGCTCATGCAGTTTTGAATTCAAAATTTCTTCAAATAAGAAAAGAGGGAGATTCCAAAAAATATAAGGCAAATGTGAAATTTGTTTCCGAAGAATATGATTTGGCACTTATAGAAGTAGAGGATAAAGCATTTTTTAACGGAACGGTTTCATTAAAACTGGGAACATTGCCTCAGATAAGAGAAAATGTCACTGTATACGGTTATCCTTTAGGAGGGGACAAACTCAGCACTACACAGGGAATTGTTTCGAGAATGGAGCATAGTGCCTATACATTGACAAATAAGAGATTTCTCATAGGTCAGACTGATGCGGCAATAAACAGAGGAAACAGCGGAGGTCCCGTTACAAGTAAAAATAAAGTTGTGGGAGTTGCCTTTGCGGGAATAAGTACGGCGGATAATATAGGATATTTTATTCCCGTAAGTATACTGGAACATTTTCTGGATGATATAAAAGACGGAAAGTATGACGGAGCACCGGGACTGGGATTACAGTATTCCAAATTGGAAAGTCCTTCTCACAGAAAAATGCTCGGACTGGAAAATAATTCTCAGGGAGTACTTATAAAAAAAGTGTTTAAAAATTCACCTTTTGAAAATATACTAAAGAGAAATGATGTGCTGCTGAAATTGGATAACAGTCCTATTGAATACGACGGAACCGTTGAATTCAGAAAAAATGAAAAAACCGATTTTTCCTATGTAAATCAGCAGAAAAAATACGGAGATACAATAACATATGAAATAATAAGAGATAAAAAAAGACAGACGGGACAGGTAAAGCTCGATAAGAGGGATATAAACTACAGTGTCGTAAAGGAAGTTACATTGGAAACGCCTCCTTCCTACCTTGTTTACGGAGGTCTGTTATTTGAACCACTGACTAGCAATTATATGAATATAATACAGGGTGCCCTTTCTTCAGTTTATGATAAGGAGGAAATGTTCAAAGATTATTCCGAACTTGTAGTACTTGTCAGAGTTTTACCTTTTGATGTAAATTTGGGATATGCAGAAGAGGGAAATTCCGTAATTACAAAAGTGAACGGACAGAAATATAAGGATTTCAAGGATTTTGTACGGAAAGTGAAAAATGTGAAATCCGAGTTTATTATATTTGAAAATGAAAGAGGAGAAGAAATAGTACTTGATGTGAAAGAAGTGGAGGCACAGAAAGCTGAACTTATGAGAAATTACAATATAACGTCGGATATGTCCGATGATGTCAGATAAGGGAGAAAAATGGTAGAATTATTTATAGCATTCAGACATATAGTCGAAAGAAAGTTTCAGAGTATATTTTCGGTTTTGGGAGTGGCAATAGCGGTTACGGTGTTTGTGGTTTCTCTTACTGTGTCAAACGGTCTTGAAAAAAATATGATTACTTCGCTTCTTACGTTAAGTCCCCATATTTTAATAAAAAATGCCAAAGATACGTATTTTGAAAGTTATCAGGATATACTTGAAAAAACTGAAGGAATAAAAGACGTGAAAGCGGTTATTCCTCAAATAAGCAGTCAGTCAATAATAAAATTTGAAGGTTTTGCCAAAGGAGTACTGGCTGATGGTATAAGTGCGGAAAATGTGAAAAATGACTTGAAACTTAAAATATTGAAAGGAAACAATGATATAAGCGAACTGAATTCAATTCTTATAGGAGAAGAACTTTCAAGGGAAATGGATATAGCTCCGGGAGCTGAATTGAGCCTTGTATCAGCAGACAATAAAGAAATAAAGCTTATAGTGAGGGGAATTTTCAAAACGGGATTTCTGGATTATGATGCAAATCTGGTAATAGTCCCACTTAAAACAATGCAGATTCTTACCGAAAGGGGAGAAGTAGCAACAGAAGTCGGGATAAAAGTGGAAAATCCCCAGAAAGTGGAAAATGCACTTATAGGTGTACTTTCAAATCTTCCTGAAAATGAATACAGAATATTAAGCTGGAAACATATAAATCAGAATCTTTTAAATGCGGTCCAGTTTGAAAAATTTGTTTTAGTAGCTATTCTGAGTCTGCTGCTTATAATAGCATGTTTTGCCGTGTCAGTGATTTTAAACATGATTGTAAGGGAAAAAATAAAGGATATAGGGATATTGAAGTCAATAGGTTACACAAATACAAACATACGAAGGATATTTACCATAGAGGGAATGATAATAGGAGTTTCGGGTATGCTGCTGGCAAGTGCAATATCTCCTTTAGTACTTATTATACTGAAAAAACTGTTTAAGGTGTATATGAAAAATTCTTACTACTACTTGGAGGAGCTGCCTCTTTATATATCCGTAAATGAACTTGTAACAGTATATGCAGTAACTTTTATAGTAGTGTTTATTTCCACTATCTATCCTGCTGTAAGAGCATCCAGAATGAAACCTGTGGAGGCGTTGAAACATGAATAACACTATAATTGAATTAAGAAATGTAAATAAAATATATAAGACGAAAGTAGAAGAAATACATATACTGAAAGATGTAAATCTGTCTTTCGGAAAAGGAGATTTTGTCTCCATACAGGGAAAATCCGGAAGCGGCAAGACAACGCTTTTAAATATATTGGGACTTCTTGACACGCCTACTGACGGAGAAATGAGAATAGACGGAAAAACTGTAAATTATAAAAATGAAAAAATAAAAAATACGATAAGGAATGAAAAAATAGGATTTGTATTTCAATTTCATTATCTCCTTAATGAATTTACAGCACTTGAAAATGTTATGATACCTGCTCTTATTAATAAACAGAGGGATAAAAAGGAAATCAGAGAGAAAGCTCAGGAACTACTGGGTCTTGTCGGTCTGGAAGAAAGAATGACTCATAAACCGTTGGAACTGTCAGGAGGAGAAAAACAGAGAGTAGCCATAGCAAGATCCATGATAAACAATCCTGAAATTATTTTGGCTGATGAGCCTACAGGAAATCTGGATACTGAAACGAGCAGTGTTATAAACGGTCTTTTCAAGAAAATCAATGAAGAAAAGGAACAGTCTATTATTATTGTAACTCACAGTACGGAGCTTGCAAACCTTGCAAAATACAAGTATAAAATAGAAAAGGGGAAATTTAATACTGTATAGAAAAACGGAAGGAATCTGAAAATGAAGAAAAGTTGTTCATCTGAAAAGGTTTTTCTACATTATGATATGGATGCTTTTTTTGCTTCAGTGGAACAGAGAGACAATCCCCGTTTAAAGGGAATTCCCATTGCAGTAGGTTACGGAGTAGTTACGACTGCAAGTTATGAAGCGAGGAAGTTCGGAGTAAAGTCGGCAATGCCCGCAGTTACGGCAAAAAAATTATGTCCTAATCTGAAGCTTGTTCCTGTGAGAAAAAATCATTATTCAAATGTAGGGAAAGAAATTCAGGAATTAATAAAAAAATTTACGGATAAATATGAGTTTACTTCCATAGATGAAGGATATATAGACATTACCGAATTTATAAAAAACGGTAATATTGAAAAATTTATTCTCAGATTCAAGAAATATATTTTTAAAAATGTCGGATTGACATGTTCCGTAGGCATAGGGTTCAGCAAAGTAAGTGCAAAAATTGCCAGTGATATTAATAAACCTGATAATTATTTTATTTTTTACGACAGAGAGCAGTTTCTCGAATATATACATGATAAAAATTTATCTTTTATTCCGGGAATAGGTAAAAAAACGAGGGAGCAGCTTAGTTTATTTAATATATTTACTGTTTCCGAACTTTACAAGATAGAAAAAAGAGAGCTTGTAAAAAAATTCGGAGAAAGCAGAGGAGAATATCTGTATAATGTAATCAGGGGAAATCAGCATTCGGAAATTGATAATAACAGGAAAAGACAGTCATACGGTCATGAAGTTACTTTTAACCAGTCGATGAACGACATTCTTGAATTACAGGATGAATTAAAGACTCAGGCGGAAAAACTGAGTATGAGGCTTAAGGAAAATAAAGAATTTGCCAAAACGGTAACGTTAAAAATAAGATATTCAAATTTTATGACTTATACTAAAGCAAAGACATTAAAATTTGCAGTAAATGATTCGGAAAATATATTTAATTCGGCAATGGAAAATTTTAAATCTTTGAAGAAAAAAGATGAAGTGAGGCTAATAGGAATACATTTAAGTTCAATTACAAAAAGCAATATAATTCAACTTTCGTTCAGTGATTTGAAAAATCAGGAACAGAAATTATAATTATTATGAAAGGAGAAGGATTTGTCTCTATAAAGCAGAAAGATACATTAAATCATAAATTTTGTACAGTTTGCTATTTTTATAAAATTAAATAAGTCGATAGTTTTAATTTTTTAAAATATGTAATATTTGCAGTCGAAAAGTTATTTCTGATTTATGAGACGGTTCTTAACGGCAATGGAATTTTATAAAAGATTGGTAATAAAAATTTTGGAAAGAAGCAGTCTGGCAGAAGACAATCCTCTTTTGCAGAAGTTAAAATCGGGACATGATTTGACTCAAAAAGAAATGGTTTTACTTGAAGAACTTTTTGATTCGATTATTTAATAAATTACTGAAAATAAAATAATTAAACATTGAAAAGGAAGGTGCAGAAAATATGAATATTGCAGGGTTATATCCT
>JAUNKI010000040.1:0-1914 GCA_030532815.1 Leptotrichiaceae bacterium | reverse complement strand
AAAGGTTTTTCACTATTTTAGTGAAATTTCCAAAATACCGAGAGGATCAAAAAAAGAAAAGAAAATTAGTGACTGGCTCGTAAAGTTTGCCAAAGACAGAAAACTTGAAGTAATTCAGGATGAATTTTTGAACGTTATTATCAAAAAGAAAGCGACAGAAGGTTATGAAAATTTTTCTCCGTTGATTTTACAGGGACATATGGACATGGTATGGGAAAAAAACAAAGATACGAAATTTGATTTTGAAACACAGGGAATAAAACTTATAACTGAAGATGGTTTCCTGAAAGCGGACGGAACTACACTGGGTGCAGATGACGGAATTGCCGTAGCCTATGTTCTGGCAATATTGGACAGTGATAATATAAAACACCCTGCTCTCGAAGTTTTAATAACGACCGATGAAGAAGACGGGATGACAGGTGCAAGCAATCTTGATTATTCAGTTTTTCAGGGAAAGACACTTATTAATCTGGATACGGAAGAATACGGAGAAATTTATGTGAGCAGTGCAGGAGGAGGTAGAACGACTACTCAGTTTATATTTGCTCCCAAAAAAATAAAAACTGAAAATTCGGTACTTTTATCAGTGGAAGTGAAAGGTCTTTCAGGAGGGCATTCAGGGGCAGAAATACATAAAAATTTAGGAAATTCAAATAAAATTCTGGGTGAACTGCTTTATCATCTAAGTAAAGGTTACTCCATGACATTAATTCATATAGAGGGAGGAGAAAAGGTAAATGTTATTCCGAGAGAGGCTTCGGCAAAACTCAATGTAAAACTTGACGGAAGTTCTTCGGAAGAATTCAGAAAAGCTGCAAATCTTGCTTTTGAAAATATTTTAAAAGATTTTAAAGTAATCGATAAAACTCCGCTTCTGGAAATAACAGAAATTCCGGTAGAAGGGCTGGATAAAAAAGCATCTGAAATTTCCCAGTCGGATACGGTAAATATAATCACTTATTTACATGAATTTCATAGCGGTATAAAGAATATGAGTAAAGAAATCGAAGGACTTGTGGAAACTTCAACGAATTTGGGAGTAATAAAGACGGAAAAAGTAGGAGGAAATGTTCAGATTACTTTTAGGGCATTATCGAGAAGTTCTATAAACAGCTCATTACAGAATGTACTTACAGAAATTACCGATTCTGCAAGAAAACACGGAGCAAATATAAAAGTGGAGACTGTCTATCCGTCATGGGAATATAAAAAAGATTCAAAAATAAGAGAACTGATAGCGAAATCCTTTAAGGAACTTACAGGAAAAGATGCTGAAATAAAGGCAATTCACGCAGGACTGGAATGCGGTTATTTTGCAGATAACATAAAGGATCTTGATGTTGTTTCAATAGGACCTAATATATACGGAGCTCACTCTCCTCAGGAAAGAATGGAAATAAAATCCGTAGGAGATACGTGGGATTTACTTTTAAAAATTCTTGAAAATTATAATATTAAATAATTGAAGGAAATTTAATGAAAAAAAACAAAATAAAAATCAGTGAAATTATCGTTGTAGAAGGTCGGGATGACATAACTGCTCTTAAAAGAGTAGTGGAAGGACATATTATAGCTTTAAACGGATTTTCGGGAATTACCGAAAAATCCGTTGCTCGACTTCAGGAACTATCCAAATATAATGATATCATATTATTGACAGACCCTGACTATGCAGGAAAGAAAATAAGAAATATTCTTGGGAAAAAAATTCCTAATATTAAACATGCCTTTATAGAAAGGGAAAAAGCGACAAAAGGAACAAACATAGGTGTAGAAAATGCTTCAGATGAAGTAATAGTTGAAACTCTTTCAAATATAGTAAAATACAGGAAGGAAAACGGGAATAGTCATAGAGAGATTTTTAAATTGGAAGATTTAATGGAAAATGGTTTATATTCAGGAAACGGCTCA
>JAUNKI010000039.1 GCA_030532815.1 Leptotrichiaceae bacterium | reverse complement strand
CTTCAACATTCAAATTTTACTGCATGAAAAATGCAGTGAGTGAGCGTTGTAAAAACATCTTTTTTTGTTTTTACAGTGAACGGGCATTTTTGAGCTTTAGTAAAATTTGTGTTGAATTATTTTTTGGTCCAACCTTTTTTACAAAAAAGGTTGGAGTTATTTTTTCTGTTTACTTTTCCCTTTCACAAAAACCGCTTTTTTCACATCATCATAGGTTTCTGCAAATATAAACTTCATATCTTCAGTTATTTCTTCAGGAAGTTCTTCAACATCGATTTTATTGTCAATAGGAAGTATAACTTCCCTTATTCCTACTCTGTGGGCGGCAATTACTTTTTCCTTTACTCCGCCTATGGCAAGAACTTCACCTGTTATGGTTATTTCCCCTGTCATTGCTATATCCTGTCTTACTTCCTTATCAGCAAGAACCGATATTATAGCCGTAGTTATTGTAATACCTGCCGACGGTCCGTCTTTAGGTACTGCTCCTTCAGGAAAATGCAGATGAATGTCGGTATCTTCGTTAAATTTACCTTTTATTCCCAGTTTATTTTTAATGTGTCTTACATACGAATAGGCAACTTTGGCTGATTCCTGCATTACACTTCCCAGTTTTCCCGTAAGCTGGAGGTTTCCCTTTCCTTCCATTCTGACAGCCTGAACTTCAAGCATTGTGCCTCCTACAGCTGTCCATGCAAGACCATTTACGACACCTATTTTACCTGTTTTTTCCTTTACTTTATCTTCTCTGAATTTAGGATTTCCGAGATAATTTTTAATTTTAGCTTCGGTTACGGATAATTTTTTCCTTTTTGATGTTAAAGCCTCTTTAGCCATTTTTCTAAATAGTTTGCTTATTTCCCTACGTAAGTTCCTTACTCCTGCTTCTCTTGTATATTCATTTATTATTTTGAATATTGAAGCATCTGAAAAGGGTATTTTATAATCTTTAAGACCGTTTTCTTCCTGCGTCTGAGGTATAAGATACTTTTTGGCAATATTCAGCTTTTCAAATTCTGTATAGGATTCTATAGATATTATTTCCATTCTGTCTCTCAATGGACCCGGTATGCCTCCTAAATCATTTGCAGTACATATGAAAAACACTTTAGACAAATCAAAAGGATAATCTATATAGTGATCTTCAAATGTATGATTTTGAGCAGGATCCAAAACTTCCAACATTGCCGAAGCAGGATCTCCCCTGAAATCCGAAGCCATTTTATCGATTTCATCAAACAGCATAACAGGATTATTTACTCCCGTCTGTTTCAGAGAATTTATTATTCTTCCAGGCATTGAACCTATGTATGTTCTTCTATGACCTCTTATTTCAGCTTCATCTCTCAGACCTCCAAGGGATATTCTCGTAAATTTCCTATTCATGGAACGTGCTATTGAATTTGCCAACGATGTTTTTCCTACTCCGGGAGGTCCTACTAAACATATAATCGAACCTTTAAGAGTATTGTTAAGTTTTTTGACTGCCAGAAATTCCAAAATTCTTTCTTTTACTTCTTTTAGCCCGTAATGATCTTCATTCAGAATTTCTTCAGCTTTATTAATATCTATTTCATCTTTTGTAGCTTCTTCCCAAGGTAATTCCAGTACTGTTTCCACATAAGATCTTATTACCGAAGACTCGGCGGAAAAATCGGGCATTTTTTTCAGCCTCGAAAGTTCCTTAAAAAGTTTATTTTTAAGTTCGTGAGGAACCTGAGATTCATGAACTCTCTGATCAAGCTCTTCCAACTCATCGTCAGTATCCACATCTTCTCCCATTTCCTCTCTCATTGCCTTTATTTTTTCCCTCAAATAATAATTTTTCTGAACTTCTGACATCTGTTCCCTTACTTTTGATTCTATATCTTTTTCAATAGTAAATATTTCCACTTCTTTTTCAAGAATACTTAAAATTTTATATGCTCTTTCTTCCACATCAAGTATTTCAAGTAATTCCTGCTTTATTTTTGCCACAATCATAAGATTGGTACAGATTAAATCAAATACTTTATCTATATTTCTTACTTCTTTCAGATTATATATTACGTCAGGTAGTATTTTCTGAGTTATTTTTGCATAATTTGAAAATTCGTCTATTACCTTTCTTTTCAGGGCTTCTGCTTTGCTTTCTTCTATAGGCTTAGGAAATACTTCTTCATAATCTGCAAACTGTACTCCGTTTATTTCCTTAAATTCTCCTATCAGTACCCTGTGTTTGGCTTCTACCAGAACTTTTACAGTTCCGTTGGGCATTTTTACAGTTTGTATTACATGTACAAGTACACCTGTTTCATAAACATCTTCAGGCAGCTTAGGCTCTTCCACATTGGGATCTTTCTGAGTGGAAAGAATGAGCTTATTTTCAAATTTTTCCAAAGCTTCCTCAAGACTTGCCAAACTTGACTGTCTTCCAATAAATATAGGAGTTACAACACTAGGAAATACTACAAGTTCTCTTGTTGCAATAAATGGTTTTCTTGACATAATTCCCCTTTCTTTATAAAATGGTAATTTTACTTTTTGCTTTTCTTTATTATTACTTTGTTTTTGTCATCAACAGCTTCTTTTGTAATAATTACTTTAGTTACATTTTCCATTGACGGAATTTCATACATAAGATCAAGCATAACATTTTCAATAATTGATCTCAGCCCTCTGGCTCCTATTTTTCTCTTTAATGCCAATTTGGCTATTTCGACTATTGCGTCATCTTCAAAACTTAGTTTAATATTTTCCATTTCAAAATATTTTTTATATTGTTTTACTAATGAATTTTTCGGTTCCGTCAGTATTTTTATCATAGCTTCTTCGTCCAAACCGTGCAATGCCGTAATTATAGGCAGCCTACCTATAAGTTCAGGAATAAGTCCGTATTTTATAAGATCTTCAGGTAAAACATTTTCAAATAAAGTCATATCATCCAGTTTTTGACCGTTATTTTCCAGTCCGAATCCTACTTTTTTTTCATTTATCCTATTTTTTACTTTACCTTCCAGCCCTTCAAATGCACCTCCGACAATAAATAAAATATCCTTTGTATTTATTTCAATCATTTCCTGATTCGGATGTTTTCTTCCGCCTTGAGGAGGTACACTTGCCACGGTTCCTTCTATAATTTTCAGCAATGCCTGTTGAACTCCCTCTCCTGAAACATCTCTTGTAATAGACATATTTTCAGATTTTCTGGCAATTTTATCTATTTCATCTATATATATTATTCCGTGCTCTGCTGCTTCTATGTCATAGTCGGCAGCTTTTATAAGTTTCAGCAGAACATTTTCCACATCATCGCCTACGTAGCCCGCTTCAGTCAGTGTAGTCGCATCTGCAATCGCAATGGGAACATTCAGTATTTTAGCCAATGTCTGTGCAAGAAGGGTTTTTCCGCTTCCTGTAGGACCTACAAGAAGTACATTGGATTTCTGAAGTTCCACATCATCTATATTTTTCATTTTATGTGTTATTCTTTTAAAGTGGTTATAAACTGCCACCGACAATATTTTTTTCGCTTTTTCCTGTCCTATTATATAATCATCCAGTTTTTCCTTTATTTCAGCAGGTTTCAGCAGTGCAATTTCCACTCCGTCCTTTTTTTCTCCGCTGTAATAATTATCTATAAGTTCCATACAGTCATCGATACATCTGTCACATATAAATGAATTATTATCAGGACTTCCTATAAGATTGTCAACTTCCTCTTCACTTCTACCGCAAAATGAACAGGTATGTTTATTTTTTGCCAATTTTTTTCACCTCGTCAAATTACAATATCTTATCTACGATACCGTATGTCATTGCTTCTTCAGCAGACATGAAATTATCTCTTTCAGTGTCATTATATATTTCTTCCACTGATTTTCCGGTAGCCTCAGATAAAATTTCGTTCAGTACTTTTTTCATTTTTTCTATTTCCTTCGCCTGTATCTGTATATCCGTTGCCTGTCCTCTGGCTCCCCCTGAAGGCTGGTGTATCATAACTCTTGAATTGGGAAGAGTGTATCTTTTCCCCGGTGTTCCCGCTGCAAGGAGAACAGCTCCCATACTTGCCGCCTGTCCTACACAGACTGTGGAAACATCGCATTTTATATGTCTCATAGTATCGTATATTGCCAATCCTGAAGTTATGACACCTCCCGGACTGTTTATATACATTACTATGTCTTTTTCCTTATCCTGAGCGTCTAAAAACAGAAGCTGGGCAATTATTGAATTTGCCATATTGTCTTCTATTTCTCCGCCTAAAAAAATTATTCTGTCTTTAAGTAATCTCGAATATATATCATAGCTTCTTTCACCACGACCGTCATTTTCAATAACTACCGGACTGTACATGTTTCCTCCTTTTTAACAGCTGTTAAGCCTTTTTTCAGTTTCCTCTGTTTATGATTTTTATTTTTGTGTCTAAAGCAGAAGAAACCTGTTATTTCAATTTTATAATTGGATTTTCTTTAATAAATTGTCAATTCTGCCGTTTCCTCTTTTTCCAAAAATTTGAAAACAGCTTTATTTTGCTTCATTCACAAGAAAATCAATGGTTTTCTTGTTTACTATCTGATATTTTGTATTATCTATAAATTTTGCATAATTTCCTGATTTTTTAACATCTTCAAGTATTACTTCCTTTTCAACTCCGTAAATTTTAGCCATTTTTTCTATTTCCTCATTTACGTCTTCGTCTGTTGCAGTTATTTTCTCAACATTTGCAATTTCATCTAAAACTAATTGGGCTTTTACGGACTTTTCCGCTCCGCCTTTCATAGTTTCCTTCATCTGCTCCATATTCTGCCCTGTCATTTCAAAATACTGATTTAGGGACATTCCCTGCATCTGTAGTTGATGAGCAAATTCATTTATTTTATACTGTACTTCTCTTTCGATTAATTCTTCAGGGATTTTTACATCTACGGCATTTGTAACTTTTTCAATTACTTTATTTCTGAATTCATTTTCAATTCTGTTCTCTTCTCTTTTGGTAATATTTTCTTTTGTTTTGTTCTTCATATCTTCCAGTGAATCATATCCCAGTTCTTTTGCAAGGTCATCATTCAGTTCGGCTTCTTCCTTTCTTTTGATTGAATTTACCTTCACTTTGAATAATGCAGGCTTTCCTGCCAGATTTTCAGCTCCGTAATTTTCAGGGAAAGTAACATTCACATCAAATTCATCACCTTTTTTATGTCCTACTATCTGGTCCTCAAAAGTATCTATGAAGCTTTTTGAACCTAATGTCAGATCAAATCCTTCGGCTTTTCCTCCGTCAAAAGGTTTTCCGTCCATAAATCCTTCAAAATTTATATTTGTAACATCATTTAACTTAGCTGCCGCTTCTTCTTCAACTTCTTTAAGTTTTCCCGCATTGGATCTCAATCTTTCTATTTCTTCATTTACTTTTTCTTCAGTAACTACGAGCTTTTCCTTTTCTACTTCAACACATTGATATTCTCCCATATTTATTTAAGGTAATACAGGAATTGTAAATATAACTTCTATTTTATCATTTTCAGTTTCATATTTTTCCAACTTTATATTTGCTATAGGCTTTAAATTATTTTCAGATACAGCTTTTGCATATTCTTCTGAAATTATATGATTTAAAATTTCATCATTTATTTCCTTCTTAAATTTTTTCTCCAATACATCTTTAGGAACATGACCCGGTCTGAAACCTGGAACTTTTGCATCCTTAAAATGTGAAAGTACATGCTCTTTCATATTTTTAATTTCATCACCTGTTTTTACTACAGTTACCTCATAAGTTGTTTCATTCAGTTTTTTTGCTGTTGCCATTTTCTATCCTCCTATATTTTCTCTAAAATCTTTAATTTTCAATTCTATGAATAAATCTGTTCTTATTGATTTAAATGCAGGGGTATAAACTATTTCATATTTTTTATTAATATTTTTCATTTTAAGTTTATGCCCCAGATTATATCCTATTACCGACATAACTCTGTCGTTCTTTTTTATAAAACCTTTAAAGTGACGGTTATTTACTCCGAATTTTGAAAAACTTACAAATTTAATCCCTTTGTCAATAAAATTCGGTTCCTGATTATCCAGTCCGAACGGAGACAGTCTGTTTATGTTCAGAACTTTACTTTTATTTATATATTCTATGCTCAGTTCAGAGTCTATATTAAGTATCTTTTCGACACTTGACTTATTTGCAGTAACCAAACGTCTTTTCAGATACGTTTCTATCTGATTTAAATATTTTTCAGATACGAGAAATCCAGCTGCCAAGTCATGTCCTCCGAACCTTTCAAATTTATCCGCCGTTTCTTTCAGCATATCAAATATATTAAGCCCCTCAATACTTCTGCACGATGCTTTTCCGTATCCGTTCTTTATTGACACGAGAATTACAGGAATATTATATTTTATTGATATTCTTGAACATACTACCCCTATAACTCCCGAATGCCATTTTCTGCTTTTCATAAAAATATATTTCGGATTGTTCAGTTTCTGTATTTTTTCTTCAATTTCGTTATATATTTCTATCTCGAGATAACGACGTATTTTATTCGCTTTTTTCATTTCCTCTATTATAGCGAATATTTTATAGTCATCTTCCTGAATAAAAAATTCGACTACCATTTTTGAATTATCTATACGTCCCAATGCATTAAATATAGGTGCTATATAAAATCCCACATCACTTGTAGTTATATTTCTCGGATTTATTTTCAGATAATTCAGTATATATTTCAGTCCTTTAACTTTTGTTCTTCTTAAATTATAAAGACCTTTTTTTATGATAAATCTGTTTTCATCAGTCATCGGAACTACATCTGCAACCGTTCCTATCATTACAATGTCCAAATAATCATAAAGCACCTTTTTATTCATACCCGCTTTTTCATATACAGCATCTGCAAGCTTGAATGCTACTCCCGAACCGGATAGATTTTTATTAGGATAATTATCGCTTATTTTAGGATTTACCGTCAATATGTCAAATCCTTTCATTTCCTCTATCTGTCTATGATGGTCGGTAATAATTACATCGATATTGTTCTTTTGAAGAGCGAATATTTCTTCAGGACTGTTAATACTTGTATCCACAGTAATAAACAGTCCGGTATTTTTCTTATTCAGATAACTTATAAGATTTTTATTTATTCCCGCTCCTTCATGAACTCTGTTGGGAATATAGTAATCCACATTCATTCCCAATTTTCTCAGAACTATTACGAGATATGCAGTGGCGGATATTCCGTCCACATCATAATCTCCGTAAATAACGACTTTTTCCTTATTTTTTTTTGCTTTCAGTATTCTTTCCGTAACTTCATCCATATGTTCAAACAGAAATGGACTCAACAAATCATTTTCAGTAGAATTCAGAAATTTTTCCACTTCTTTTTTTGAATAAATCCCTCTATTTAAAAGTAAACGGGTTATAAGTTCACTTTCACCGAATTCATTAATTTTAAAATCCAGATAATCCTTATCATAGTTCTTCATTTCCCATTTCAAAGTTTATTCACTGTCCTTCTGCTTTATTTCATTCAGTATTGAAGATATTTTAATCCCGTGTTCCACACTGTCATCAAGATGAATTCTCACTTCAGGAACAAATCTTATTGACAGTTGTGAACCTATTATCTTTCTGAAAAACCCTTTCAGCTTCTCCAGATCTTCTATTATTTTTTCTCTATTGATATTATTTTTCAGATCTAAAATCGAAAATGTCAAATCAAGATATCTTCCGTCCTTTGTCAGTTCCACTTTATGAACGGAAACAAGATTTTTTATTTTTTCATTTTTTATTTCAGTTAAAATAGTCATTCCTACTATTCTTGCTATTTCCTTTTCAAGACCTTTTTTTCTTCTGTCATTCATTTTTCTCACCTCATTATTTAACTTTACTGCTAAAAATGACCAGACTACCTTGCTATTTCTTCCAGAATATATGATTCTATTATATCTCCTTCTTTTATATCATTGAAATCCTTAATTCCGATTCCGCATTCCTGTCCCATGACAACTTCTTTAGCATCATCCTTAAATCTTTTCAGTGACTCAAGCTCTCCGTCAAAAATAATTATTCCGTCTCTTATAATCCTTATTTTTGATGTTCTGCTTACTTTTCCGTCTACGACTACAGCTCCGGCAATATTTCCCACATTGGAAATTTTAAATACCTGTTTGACTTCTATTCTTCCGAAATATACTTCTCTATATTCAGGATCAAGCATTCCGGTCATTGCTTTTTCGATTTCTTCGGTCACATGATAGATTACGTTGTAATTTCTTATTTCCACTCCGGATTTTTCCGCTTCGTTTCTTGCAGGAGTAGTAGGTCTTACATTAAATGCAACGATTATTGCATTGGAAGCTTCAGCAAGTTTTACGTCACCTTCGGTTACGGCTCCCGCACTTGCCTGAATAATATTTATCATTACTTTATCATTTGACAGTTTCTGTAAAGACTCCTTCAGTGCTTCTACCGAACCTTTGGAATCAGCTCTTATAATACATTTCAATTCTTTCAGCTGCTGTTCTTCCAGTTCCTGAGACAGACTTTCCAATGAAATATGTTTTTTCTTATTCTGTTCATTTACTTTCTTTTCTTTTATAAAATCTTCGACTATTTTTTTAGCTTGTTTGTCGTTGTTTACTCCATACAGTACGTCACCTGCATTGGGAACATCACTGAAGCCTGTTATTTCCACAGGTTGGGATAAAAATGCCTTTTCGATTTTATTACCTCTGTCATCAACCATTGATCTGACTCTTCCATGAGCTTCTCCCGCTACAAATATATCTCCGATTTCGAGTTCACCTTCCTGTATCAGTACATCGGCAACGGCTCCCATTTTAGGGTCAAGTCTTGATTCCACAACTACTGCTTTAGCTCTTTTCTTAGGATTTGCTTTCAGCTCAAGAAGTTCCGAAGTAATTAGTATTGTTTCCAGAAGTTCTTCCAGATTTATTTTCTGTTTTGCCGAAATTTCCACAAATTCCGTATTTCCTCCCCAGTCAGGTGACATTAAGTTGTATTCGGTAAGCTCCGTTCTGACTTTCATCGGATCCGCTCCGGGTTTGTCTATTTTATTTATTGCAACAATAATAGGTACTCCTGCTTCTTTGGCATGGGAAATTGCTTCCACAGTCTGAGGTTTTACTCCGTCATCTGCGGCAACTATCAGTATTGAAATATCCGTAATATTTGCTCCCCTTGCCCGCATTTCGGTAAATGCTTCGTGACCGGGAGTATCAATAAATGTAATTTTCTGACCTTTCCAGTTTACCTGATAAGCCCCTATTCTTTGAGTTATTCCTCCTGCTTCACCTTCAATGACATTAGTATGTCTTAATGCATCAAGAAGTGATGTCTTTCCGTGATCTACGTGTCCCATAATAGTAATAACGGGAGCTCTCGTTATAAGATCCTGTTCTTTGTCTTCTATTTCAAGATTGTATTTTTCCCCGTAACTTATTTCCTGTACTTCTTCTTTTTCCACGATAACTTCATAATCAAGGGCAATCTCTTCAGCTTCTTCAAAGGATAAAATGGCATTTGCAGTCAGGATTTTTCCCTGCATAAAAAATTTCTTTATAATATCCGAAACATTTATTCCCAGTTTTTCTGCCAGATCTTTAATAACAATTTCTTCTCTTATTGTTATCATTCCTATGCTTTCGCCTTCTATTCTTATTATTTCATCTTTCATAACCTTTTCCTGTTTTTTCCTGCTTTTTTTCTTTTTATCGTCTTTTCTAAAATCGGATCTTAATTCTCTTAATTTTTTTTCTTCTTCTTTCTGTTTCTTTTCCTTTTCATATTTCTTTTTATCAAATTTTGCTTTTCCTTTTATATTTCCTTTAGGCTTTTCAGTTATAGGTGCAGCTCCCGATGTATCATTTTTAGGCGTTTCCTTTTTACCTTTATTTCCGAATCCTCTATCATTTTTAAAATCTTCTTTATCTTTGTTATCAAATTTATTATCAAAAGAAGATTTTCCGTCTCTCTTTTTGAAATCTTTTTTATCTCTGTCAAATTTTTTGTTGTCTCTATTTCCTTGACTGTCCCTATTTTGGAAATTTCCTCTATTCTGATAATTTCCCTTATCCGTTCTGTCAAAATTTCTATTGTTCTGACCTTGACCGTCCCTATTGTTCTGTCCGTCTCTGTTATTTCTGTTAAATCTGTTGTCTCCCTGACGCTCTCTATTTCCGTCCCTTGACTGATACTGCTGTTTTCCGTCTCTTCCCTGATAATTTCCTTTATCATTTCGGTCATTTCTGTCGTTTCTGTCGAAACTTTTTCCCGAATTTCTGTCAAATCTTTCACGGTTTCTATTTTCGTTATGTCTGTTATTATCATGTCTTCTTTCATTATGTGAATGATTGTGTGAATTATGATGTCTCTTTTCATTTCTGTTAAAACCGCTTCTTGAATATTCCTTTTCGGAAACACTGTTTTCCTTGTTTTCTTTTACAGTTGCATGAACTTCTCTATGAGATTTTTCTTCTTTCTTGTCATGAATTTTTTCAGTATTTTCAGCTTTAAAAGGTTTTCTTTCCTTTTCAGCCGTTACATTTTCACTACTTTTATTTTTCGGCATTTCTTTTATACTCTCCTGCTTAACTTCAGGTTTTTTAATTTGGCTATTTTTTGTATTAAAAACCAGTTTTTCTTTTATAATATGTTCTTTCTGCTCTGAAGATTTTATTTCTTTTCCCTCACTTTTTTTACTGCTTTTATTATTTGAAAGCTTTTCTTTTATCAATTTTACTTCATCATCGGTCAAACCGCTTACCGGCTTTTTATCCTTAATTCCTATTTCACTTATTTTTTCAATAAAACTTCCGCTTTTTTCATAGCCCAGCTCTTTAGCCAATTCGTGTACTCTTACTTTCATCTGTCACCTCCACTTTATTTAATATCCCGTTTACGACCTTTTTATCAAAAATTCCTATTACATTTACATCTTTCTGAAAAATATCTCTCAAATCAGTTTTCCTTTCAACTTCAATAATTTTCACATTGAATTTTTCTTTTAATTTTATAAATTCTTCAATATATTTTTTATTAATATCTGACGGAATTATTAAAAGCTTCACTTTATTTTTTTTAACTCCTTCGATATTTTCATCTATTCCGAATATAAAATATTCGGAATTTTTCATCGGCCGCAAAATGTCAATTATGTTTTTTCCTGTTTTTTCAATTTTTTTTAACATCTTCAGCAGTTCTGTTATTTCAATATTATATTTTTTATGTTTTGACAATTTTTCAATACATTGAGATTTTTTACATATATAAGTTCCTCTACTCTGTATCTTCATATTTTCATCAAAAACATATTTACTGTCAATAAGGGATATTCTGAAAAATCCTTCTTTTTTCCCTTTATTTCTACAACATATACACATTCTTTCAGGCATGTATTATCCACTTTCCGTTTTTTTAAATATTTAAAATTATTCTCCTGTTTCTCCTATTTCTTCTTCTTTTTCTATTTCCTCTGTTTCTTTTATTTCCGTTACTTCTGTATTTTCTTCAGTCCCGTCGGCTGCTTCTCCTTTTTCTTCCTCTGCCTGCACTATATGAATATCAATCTTTATTCCGCACAGTTTAGCTGCCAGTCTTGAATTTTGTCCTTTTTTACCGATTGCAAGAGACAGCTGATTTTCTTCCACTTCCACTCTTGCTACCTGTTCTCCGTCCTGTTCTATTATTTCAACGGAAATTACTTCTGCAGGATTCAAAGCATTTTTGACAAAGTGTCTTATATCCTCATTCCAGAGTACTATGTCTACTTTTTCACCTTTAAGTTCACTGATGATACTTTGTATTCTCATACCGTTTTTACCTATGCATGCACCTTTTACATCAAGATTCGGATCTTCAGAATAAACGGCGACTTTAGTCCTGCTTCCCGCCTCCCTTGCAATCTGCTTTATTTCTATAGTACCGTCTTCAATTTCAGGTATTTCTATATTTAAAAGTCCTATCATTAACTCTTCGACTTTTCTTGATAAAAAACATTTGGTATATTTTGTAGCTTCTTCTACATTTCCTACATATAATTTCAACCTGTCTCCCTGAACAAACTTGTCAATGGGCGACAGCTCTTTTTCAGGTATGATTGCTTCCAATCCGTTTATATCAATATAAAGACTCCCTTTTTCATCAGTTTTCCTCACTACTGCCGATACAACTGACTTTTCAATTTGTTTAAATCTGTTGAAAATGTTTTTCTTTTCACATTCCCTGACTTTCTGAACAACAATCTGTTTTGCATTCTGAATGGCATTTCTTTTAAAATTTTCCGCATTTATTTCAAGATCTACAGTATCGCCTATTTTCGACCGTTTTTTTATAGTCCGTGCATCTTCAAGACTAATTTCCTCTTCAGGCTTTTCCACATTCTCAACTACTTTTTTTCTGGAAAAAACCTTTACTTCTCCTGTTTCACGGTTTATGGAAATTTCAGCATTGTCCTTTTCACCGTAATTTTTTTTATATGCTGCTAAAAGAGCCGTTTCAACTGCTTCCAGTAATTCTTCCTTAATTATTCCCTTTTCTTTTTCCAGTTCATCAAGTGCTTCTAAAAAGATTCTTTGATCTTTTGATTTCATTACTCCTCCTCTTTCTCTAATATGTCATTTGGCAATTCATATATTAAATTTGCTTTTTTCAGTTTTGATAACGGTATTTCAATTACTTTTCCCATATTTATATCATTTAAAAAAATTGTATCTTCTTCAAATTTTTCCAGTTTTCCTTCAAAAGTTTTCTTACCTTCTATCTGACTTTTTGAATATAATTTTATCTTTTCTCCGGAAAATCTTAAAAAGTCCTTTGCTTTTTTCAGTTTTCTTTCAATTCCCGGTGTAGATACTTCAAGAAAAAATTTATCTTTTATTAAATCATCTGCCAGTCCGTCTATTTTTCCGCTAAATTCGATACAATCATCCAGACTTGTTGTTCCGTCTTCTTTTTCAACATATATTCTTAAATAATTGTATCCTCCTTCCTGAACATATTCCAAATCTGAAAGCTCCAAATTCATACTTTTTAAATGCTCCTGAATTTCATTTTCGAATTTACTTAAAATTTCTTCCATAATATCACCTCATATTTTTTCATTAAAATAACTTAAATGTCGGGTTTTTATTTATAATTCAAGTATGTATTTCTATTTTCATTATAATTTAACTGCACTTTTATTTAAAACCATTTCTACAATTTTAAGTCTCCTTTAATATTCAAATTTTACAGCGAACAGACATTTTTGAGCTTTAGTAAAATTTGTATTGAATTATTTTTTGATCGCCAAAAAAGCGTAAAAAAAGTTTTTTGGTTCAACCTTTTTATAAAAAGGAAGAATTCAAAAGTAAAGAGTGGGATATCCCACTCTTTCTGTCTCAATATTTTGCTCCTATACATATAATATCACATTTTAAAGTAATTTGCAACCTTTTTTAACTTATATATTCACCTATCAGTTTATTTATTTCTTCACTTTTTTATATTTAATAAATTTATAAAAATCCGTCATTTCCGTTTTTTTAATTC
>JAUNKI010000038.1 GCA_030532815.1 Leptotrichiaceae bacterium | reverse complement strand
AATATCCAATGCAATTTTTTACGGAAGAGAAAACGGAAAAGTTTTAGTTGAAATTTTTACAAATAATGATAAAATTATTTGTAAAGTTATCGATGACGGAATAGGGATACCTGAAGAGCATATAAGTAAAATATGGGACAGATTTTATCAGGTTGATCCTTCCAGAGCAGGTGATAATTCAGGTTTAGGATTATCTATGGTAAAATGGATTGTTGAAGCTCACGGTGGAAAAATCCGAGTGGAAAGTGAAACGGATAAAGGAACTGTATTTACTTTTGAGCTTCCATTGAATAAAAAAGTGGAAATTCTATCTGATTAAAAAAGCAGGAATGGAGGAAAGTAAAAATGAAAACCGCTTTTCTAAAAATTGTATTGGCAGGAATAATATTTTTTTCAGGAACAGTCTTTTCTGAAAATAATAGGACAGGAATAAAAATTTCAAATACAAATGTAGAAATAACAACTGAAAAAGCAAAACAGATTATATTTTCCCATTCGGGAGTTCTGCGTAAGGAAGCAAAAATTACGAAAATTATACTTGACAGGGAAAACGGAAAATATTTTTACATAATAGAATTCTTTACGAAAAATAAGAAATACAGTTATGAAATTGATGCAGATACCGGGTATATCCTCAAATATACTGATAAAAGCAGAAAATCGGCAGAGGATAGGAGTATATTTAAAGGATTGTTCAGAGAAATTTTAGGATTGTAAAGTATTTGAAAATAGGAATAGGGAGTATACAATGAATAAAAATTTATTTAAAAATATATTATTGTCAATTTTCCTTGTATTAAACTCTGCTGTGTTATTGGCGGTTTCCTTTGGTACAAGTGAAGATATAAAGGAAATTGAGTTGAAATTAAAAAAATTCGGTGTAAATAAAGCATCCTCAGAAGCATTTTTAAAAGGTATGCAGGAAAAAAATCCTGCAAACATAGAAAAGCAACTCTTAAAATCTGTGGAATTGGACAGAAAAAATTATCTTGCCTATTATGCACTGGGAGCTTATTATGAAGATGAAAAATATGGAAAGGATAAGGAAAAAGCTGTAAAATACTATGAAAAAGCTTTCGGAATAAATCCTGATGTTTCTTTTATTTATGAAAAACTCGGGACTAATTACAGGGAAACGGGCAACTATACTAAAGCCCTTGAAATTTATGAAAAAATGATAAAAAAGTTTCCTGAACTTCCCGAAGGATATTCAGGAGCGGGAACTGTAAATCTTTATAGGGGGAATAAACAGAAAGGCACTGAATATCTGAGTAAAGCTGTAGAACTGTATAATAAAAAAGGAAATGCTGAAAGAACAGAAGGGTTTTCAATGCAGAGAGAGATACATAGAGCAGCAGTTCCTCAGAAGGAAAATAGAAAAAATACGGAAAATTTAAAAGAAACAGATACATTATTAAAAAAATCTGAAAAAGATGAGTGTTTTCATATACCGTTGTCATCTGAAAATATTAAGGAACCGCCTTGTTTTTCTCTTCCTTTACCTGCTCCGATTTCACAGGCAAAGGATTCGGCTTTTTATTCTGAAGGGACTGCACCCAGTAGAACAGAATATTCAAACAGTTCGATCGGAAAAAAGGAAGACGAGAGAAAAAAAGAAAAGCAGAAAATAAAAACGGAAATAGCTTCAATTTTCATATATTTTGAAAAAAAAGAATACAGTAAAGGATTTTCAATGTTTTTTGAAAATTATTCGGATATAGTTGATATACTTGACGATAAAATTGTAGAAGAAACAGTTGAAATTATAAAAAAATATAATGAAAAAATAAAAAGTACAGACAGAAAACTGTATGAAGAAAATATGAAGAAATTTAAGGAACTGGACATTCTGTAATATGGAAAATATAATTTGACGAAATTATTAAAAAATGTCTAAGAAAATAGAAAAAACTTAAAGAAATACCTTTTATTTTAAAATTAAAATGATAAAATAACTATAAAATAGAAATGGAACGTGAATTTAAAATGAAAAAAATAATAGCGGGAATATTTTTAATCATGTCAGTAATCGGAGTTTCAGCATCATATAAAGTAACGGTTAAAACAGGAGTAAAAATTTCAAAGGAAAATTTACAAAATAACAATACAAAAATTGAAAAAGAATTGAAAAGGTTTATAAAAGAAAACTCAAAAAAAGAAACTTTTAATGAAATACTGAATATGAAACAGGGCAGTTATTCATATAACGATTTAGAACCTTTATTTTTTGTAGGGGCTTTAAATATAGTTTTGAGAAATGCTGAAATTGAAATAAAAGAGATAGAATATATATCCGAAACCGAAGCGGATATAAAGTTAAAATTTAAATCAGCTGAAATGCATGATCTTACTAAAATATATGAGAAAGTGGAAAATAATTTTAAAAAGAAAACAGGCCGTTCACTGGAATCAATAAATACTAATGAAGATGAAAAGAAATATTCGCTCGAAATACTGAAGGATTTTTTAAGAACTGCTGACGAACATATATCGAAATTACCTAAAACTTCAGAAAAAATTATAGTAATCAATGCAGAAAAAGAAGGGAATAAATGGAAAATAGATACAGAAGAATTTTCAAATGAAATAGTTGAGAAATAATTAAAAAAATTATAGTAATCAATGCAGAAAAAGAAAAGAATAAATGGAAAATAGACACAGAAGAATTTTCAAACGAAATTATTGATAAAAAATTAAAAAAATTAATGAAATTAAAGGAGAAAAATATGAAAAAAATAAAAACAGGAAAAATCCTATATCTAATATTTGGATTAATAATAGCAGTAAGTATAGGAGCTACAGCGAAAAGCTCAGTTGAGAAAAAAATGACGGCAAAAACATCTATGTCGGAGAAAAAAAATGAAGCTGAAAACATAGCTGAAAATTTTGTGAATGATTATATAAATATAGATTATGAAAATCTGGATAAATGGATTAAAACTCAGCCCGTTACGGAAAAATTTAAAATGATACATACAAATCAGATACGAGCAGTAGAAATTTCAGACAGAATTCTTAACGGAGAAAAAGTAAGTGAAAAAGACAGAAAATTTTCTGATGAGTATACTGTAGACTATGGTCCTATATTTGGAGCTGCATGGGCAGATTTAAAAGAAGACAGTATTTTCAAAGTAAAATCTTACAATAAAAAAACAGGAAGAATTATCCTGAAAGATGAAAAAACGGAAATAGAGTTCCCTGTAAATGTTGTTAATAAAAATGGAAAATGGCTTATAGACGGAGCAGGAACGGTAAATATCAAGGAGTAAGTTTCATGCTTTAAAAAAACTTTGTAAAAATTAATTTTTTCATGAAAGTTCAGTGTCACCATTATATTTTCATTATTGACTGCGATACTCATTATGCTCGGAAAACAGCAGAGTAAATTCATACTGCTGTTTTCCTACTCAGCATAATTTTATATTTTTTGGAAAATTTTGAATGTCAGGAGAAATAGGAAGTATACAGAAAGTAATTTAAAATGAAAGTACAGAAAAACTTTGACTATATTAAAGAACAAATTTAAAATAGTAAGCTAAAAATCTAATATTCAAATTATTTTCCGATTATTTTCTTTTTTCAATTATACTTATTGTAATAATGCTTTCCTTATTTTTAAAATAATGGACATAAATTTTAAAAGTTTCAAAATGTCTGTCTAAAATCTGATCGTCCTTTAAAATGTTGATTTTATTGAAAAATCCTGTATCAAGGAGTGTCTGCAGTTCATGAGTCAGTTCATGTTTTCTTAACAAAGTTGAAATATCAAGCTGAATTAAAAAAGGTGTCGAGTACATTTTTTTTATATTGATGATTTCACGGAATTTTTTAGGAGAAGAAGCTCGGGCAAAATCCAAAAGAAGAGCTTTTTTTAAACTGTGTTCGACATTATCTTTAAAGTTTTCTTTTACAAAAACTGTATTTTTATATACATAGTCGAAGTTTCTCTTAATTATGTAATTCTTAATCAGTTCAAAAGTTGTATGGAAATCTTTAATATCTCCTTTTACCATGTCGAGAATTTTATTAATGTTATCTGTCAAATCAATATTTTTCAATGTTTTTTCATTTTCAATTCTGCTTTTCAGTGTGAATCTTATTTTTTCCACTCTGTTATTTTTAAATTCTCCGATTTTTATTTTTTCGTATTTCAGTTCGATATCTGAAAAAAGATTAATATCATCAACGGATTTTTTTAAAACTTTTTTTTCAAAGTCAAAAAAACGTTCATATTTATCACCTGTATTCAATATTTCCTTTAATTCTCCCAAGGCAACTTCTATAAAGTTATTTTCCGTTTTAGATGAAATAAGATAAATATACAGGTTGTAGGAAAATTCATCTCCCATAAAAATTAGGAAATCTATTCTGAGCAGAGCAAACAACGTGTTTATTTTTCTTGCCAGAAGAAGTTCCTTAGGAAATAGGAAATCAATTTTATTATAAACTATACTGTAAGATGAAAGAACAGGGAAAGTTCCCGTAATAATAAGCTTTTTATTACCGGAAACCGAATAAACAAGTTTTTTTGATAGTAAATTATTAAGAAATTTTTGTAACTGGTTTACGGAAGTATATTTTAAATGAAGAAGAAGATCATTTAAAGGCACGTCGGATACAATAGAAGTTTTTTCAAAATATTCCAGAAGTTTGAAACGGACAAATAGATACTTCAGAAAGTCCTTTTCCTTTTTATTCAAAGCTTTTAAAAATGTCACTTTAATTTTTTTATTTTCAAAAAAGTTTTTGTTTACGGAATTGGAAATATTCATATTATTCTCCTCATAGAAAATTACAAAATTTTCGGATTTTTATTATTTATTATACACGAAAAATATAGTGATTGTAAATCGTTTATCGGAAAAAAGATTTGCATTGTAAGAAAAAACATAAAAAAATAGACGAAAAACTGCTGAAAATATATAAAAATTGACATATAAAAATAATATGATATAACTAATATATAAAGAAAATAAATTAAAAAAATTTTAGGAGGAAAAATGGCTGAGAATTTTGATTTGGAAACAATAGCAATGACTCTTATAGGGCATGCAGGAGAAAGTAAAAGTTTAGCTTATCAGGCATTATATGCTGCAAAAAAAGGAGATTTCACCGAAGCGGAAAAGTTTATGGAACAGGCAGGGGAAGAAATGCTGAAAGCCCATAATATACAGACGGATCTCATCGTAAAAGAAGCAGGCGGAGAAAAAATTGATATAGGGCTTATAATGGTGCATTCTCAGGACCATCTTATGGGAGCAATATTATTTAAGGATCTTGTGAAGGAATTTATTGATTTGTATAAAACTGTACACGGAAAAAAATAGAAGGAGAGAAAAATGGGAAAAAAAGGTGTTAAAATAGTGACAATAGGAGGAGGTTCAAGTTACACTCCCGAGCTTATAGACGGATTTATAAAGAGAATAAAGGAACTTCCTGTAAGAGAAATATGGCTTGTAGATATAGAAGAGGGAAAAGAGAAGCTGGAAATAGTAGGAAAACTTGCCCAGAGAATGATAAAGGCTGCGGGAATAGACTGTGAGGTACATTTGACTCTGGATAGGAGAAAAGCCATAAAAGGAGCCGATTTTGTTACTACACAGTTTCGTGTGGGACTTCTTGATGCAAGAATAAAAGATGAAAAAATTCCTTTTGAAAATGGTCTTCTGGGACAGGAAACAAACGGAGCGGGAGGAATGCTCAAAGCATTTAGAACTATTCCCGTAATCCTTGATATAGTAAAGGACATAAAAGAACTGGCTCCCGATGCATGGCTTATAAACTTTACAAATCCTGCGGGAATAGTGACGGAAGCCGTTCTGAAATACGGAAAGTTCGATAAAGTGGTAGGATTATGTAACGTTCCCGTAAATCTTATGATGGACTGTGCAAAAATATATGAAAAGAAAGTTGAAGATTTTTTCTTTCAGTTTGCAGGATTGAACCATTTTGTATGGTATAATGTGTATGATAAAAAAGGAAATGACATAACTTATGATTTAATGGAGAAACTTCAGGACGAAGAAGATATAGGTGTGAAAAATATAGTCAATTTTAATTTTGATTATGACCAGATGAAAAATCTCGGAATGCTTCCGTGTCCTTATCACAGATATTATTATTTACAGGATGAAATGCTGAAACAGTCTCTAAAAGACTATAAGGAAAAAGGAACAAGGGGAGAAATAGTAAAGAAAGTGGAAGAGGAACTTTTTGAACTTTATAAAAATGCCGATTTACATGAAAAACCGAAACAGCTTGAACAGCGTGGAGGAGCATATTATTCCGATGCGGCGTGTGAAATTATAAACGGAATTTATAATAATAAGGGTACTGTAATGACGGTAAATACGAAAAATAAAGGTGCAATAGCGGATCTGCCTTATGATGCTGCAGTGGAAATATCATCGTATATAACGGCTGCCGGACCTAAACCTTTAAATTTCGGAAAGTTTCCTAATGCAGGTCAGAGAGGGTATATACAAATAATGAAAGCAATGGAGGAACTCACAGTGGAAGCTGCCGTTACGGGAGATTACGGAACGGCTTTGCAGGCATTTACTACAAATCCTCTCGTACCCGGTACGGAAATAGCAAGAAAAGTTTTAAATGAGCTGTTGGACGCTCATGAGAAATATCTGCCTCAATTTAAGGAATATTATGAAAATAGAGAAAAGTATAAGGGAAAATCATCAGAAAATAAAAAATAAGGGTAGATAAAAAGATGGAAAAAAGCAGCAGAGAAGAGATGAAACAGTAAAAATCAAATAATGAAAACAGACAAAATCTGAATTTTTAAAAATAAGGAGAATAACAATGCAGAATAAACAGTTTCCGAAAAATTTCCTATGGGGAGGAGCAGTTGCGGCTCATCAGCTTGAAGGCGGATGGAATAAGGGAGGAAAAGGACCGAGTACGGCAGATGTAATGACGGCAGGAGCACATGGTGTCCCGAGAAGAATAACCGACGGAATAATTCAGGGAGAAAATTATCCCAATCACGAAGCAATAGACTTTTATCACAGATATAAGGAGGATATTGCACTTTTTGCAGAAATGGGATTTAAATGCTTTAGAACATCTATCGGCTGGACGAGAATATTTCCCAATGGAGATGACGAAATTCCCAATGAGGAAGGACTGAAATTTTATGATGACCTATTTGATGAGCTTCTGAAATACGGTATAGAACCTGTTATAACTCTTTCTCATTTTGAGATACCTTTTAATCTCGTAAAAAAATACGGAGGATTCAGAAGCAGAAAAGTAATTGACTATTTTGTAAAATTTGCAGAAACCGTTTTTGAAAGATATAAAAACAAAGTGAAATATTGGATGACTTTCAATGAAATAAATAATCAGGCTTCAAATCTCGATGTGGATATATTTTCATTTACATGTTCAGGAGTAATTTATGAAAATGGTGAAAACAGAGAGGAAACAATGTATCAGGTAGTTCATAATGAGCTTGTTGCAAGTGCAAGGGCGGTAAAAGTCGGAAAAGGTATAAATCCCGATTTTCAGATAGGCTGTATGGTTTCATTTGTGCCTATTTACCCTTATTCATGCAATCCTGAAGATATGATGAAATCCGTAGAGGAAATGCACAATCGTTGGCATTTTTTAGATGTTCATGTAAGAGGAGCCTACCCCAACTATACAAAAAAACTGTGGGAAAGAAAAGGTTTCAATATACAGATAGAACCGCAGGATTTGACTGATTTGAAAGAAGGCACGGTAGATTACATAGGGTTCAGTTATTATATGTCCACTGTTGACAAAGCTGATAAAACCGATGTTGAAAACGGAGACGAACTTGTAGGAAAAGTGAAAAATCCGTATATAAAAGAATCCGACTGGGGTTGGCCTATTGACCCTGTAGGGCTTAGATATACTCTTAATATAATATACGAAAGATATAACAAGCCTTTATTTATTGTGGAAAACGGTTTCGGAGCAATAGATGTGAAAGATGAAAACGGAAAAGTGCATGATGATTATAGAATAGAATATTTAAGAGAGCATATTAAGGAAATGCATAAAGCTATAGAAATCGATGGTGTGGAATTAATGGGATATACTCCGTGGGGCTGCATAGATCTCGTTTCGTTTACAACAGGAGAGATGAAAAAGCGTTACGGATTTATATATGTGGATAAGGATAATGACGGAAAGGGAACACTTGAAAGAAGCAGAAAGGAAAGTTTCCACTGGTATAAAAAAGTTATAAAAAGTAACGGTGAAAAACTATAACGGAGAATTTTAAAATGTATAATATTTTTAATAGGGTATTACAAGTATTAAGTAATAAAAGTGAAAAAACAGTAAAAATAATGTAAAAATTTCGGAGGCATAACTGTGAATACGTTTGACAGTAAATGTGAAGAGTTATTCGGACAATTGGGAAAGGGCCGAAAAATGGTTCTGTCCACTTCTTTGAATGACAGAATTACATCGAGGACAATGTGTGTAGTAATTATAGACAAATGTTTTTATTTTCAGACAGACAGAAATTTCAGAAAATATGAGCAGCTCCTGAAAAACCCCAATGGAGCTCTCTGTTTTGAAAATATACAGATTGAAGGGATATGTATGGAAGCAGGCTCTCCTTTAAGTGATTTGGAATTTTCAAATATATACAGGAAAATTTTTAGAAATTCCTATGAAAATTACTCTTTCCTTGAAGAAGAAAGGCTGTTCCTAATGAAACCTTTATATATTCAGAAATGGGTTTATGAAAATGGAGAGCCTTTCATTGAAAAATACTGTTTTGAAAAAAATATATACAGAAAAGAAAAATACGTTTATTAGGACGATATTTTATGATTTTAATAAATGTAAGTGATAAAGAAATATAGAAACAGGAGAATATAAAAAAAATGACAAAAGAGATAAAAGCGTACGGTTTGTTGGGGATATTAATAATGTTGACAGGAGCTGCAATTGCAGTAACGGTAAAAGCTGATGTAGGAGTAGGACCTTGGGATGCTATGGCTCTCAGTTTTTCCTATCTTACAGGGATAAAAATGGGTACACTCGGAATAATATTCAATTTTATATGTTTAATAGGGCAGAAAATAATACTTGGAAAAGAATTCAGGAAATCAAGTGCATGGCAAATGGTTATTTCAATATTACTGGGAGTAGCGATAAACTTTTTTGCTTATACAGTATTCAAAAATCTTGTATTCCCCAATTATATTACGAGACTCACGGCTGCCATAGGAGCAACCGTATTTTTAGCGGCAATAATAGGTGCAATAGTTGTACTGGGTATAACAAGTTTTGCACTGGAAGGATTTTGCAGCGCAGTTCATAAAAAAACGGGAATTTCTTTCGGAAAGTTCAGGCAGTGGATAGATTTTTTCTGTGTAGGAGTAGCAGCAGTTCTTACTTTTATATTTTCCCTTAAATGGTCTTTAAGGGAGGGAACTATAATTTCCATGCTGTTATTCGGTCCTCTGCTCGGTATATTTATGCCTGAAATTGAAAAAAAATTTGAAAAATGGGGAATAGTGGACGGAAAAAGTGAGCTTGAAAAAGAAATGGAGGAAGTAGAGTAATAAAAAATATTGTTATGATAAAACGAGGAGGTAGTAATAATGGGATTCAGAAAAGATTTTTTATGGGGCGGAGCTACAGCCGCAAATCAGCTTGAAGGAGCTTATGATGTAGACGGCAGAGGTCTTGCCAATGTGGATCTGTCTCCTGTGGGAAAAGACAGGGAAGCTGTAATTACGGGAGAAAGAAAAATGCTGGAATTTGAAGAGGGATATTTTTATCCTGCCAAAGGAGCAATAGATTTTTATCACAGATATAAGGAAGATATAGCACTGTTCGCAGAAATGGGATTTAAAACATATAGAATGTCCATAGCATGGACGAGAATATTTCCTAAGGGTGATGAAGATACTCCCAATGAAAAGGGATTGGAATTTTATGAAAACATATTTAAGGAATGCAGAAAATATGGAATAGAACCTTTAGTTACAATAACTCATTTTGATTTTCCCGTTCATCTGATAAAAGAATACGGAGGCTGGAGAAACAGAAAAATAATAGATTTTTATAAAAAATTATGTGAAGTTATATTTAAAAGATATAAAGGACTTGTAAAATACTGGCTTACATTTAATGAAATAAACATACTTTTACATGCACCGTTTATGGGAGCGGGAATTGTATTTGAAGAAGGAGAGAACAGAAAACAGGTCTTATATACTGCGGCACATAATGAGCTGGTTGCCAGTGCATGGGCGACAAAAATAGCCCACGAAGTAGATCCTGAAAATAAAGTAGGCTGCATGCTTGCAGCAGGTAAATTTTATCCTCTGACTGCAAAGCCTGAAGATGTATGGGAAGCTCTTGAAAAAGACAGGGAAAATTATTTTTTCATAGACGTTCAGGTGAGAGGATACTATCCGAATTATGCACTGAAATTTTTTGAAAGAAATAATCTCGAAATAAACATAACAGAAGAAGATAAAAAATTGTTACAGGAAAATACAGTTGATTTTGTAAGCTTCTCATATTATACAACACGTTGTATATCAAAAGAAGCTTCAGGGTTAGGTGAAGGAAATCTCCTGCATTCAATGAGAAATCCTTATATTGAAGTGACTGACTGGGGCTGGGGTCTTGATCCGTTAGGTTTCAGAACTACAATAAATGAAATTTACGACAGATATCAGAAGCCATTATTTGTAGTGGAAAACGGGCTGGGTGCAGTGGATGTACCTGATGAAAACGGATATGTGGAAGACGATTACAGAATAGCTTATATGAGGGATCATATAAAAGCCATGAAAGATGCCGTTGAACTTGACGGAGTCGATTTAATGGGTTATACAATGTGGGGACCTATCGACCTTGTAAGTGCAGGAACCGGAGAAATGAAAAAACGTTACGGATTTATATATGTGGATAGGGATAATGAAGGCAACGGAACATTGAAAAGAAGTAGGAAAAAAAGCTTTGAGTGGTACAAAAAAGTAATTGCCACTAATGGAGAGGAACTATAACAGTTTAACGGAGAAAGAGGAAAATTGTGGAAAATAAATTAAGCATTGCAAGAGAAATAAAAACATACATACTTATAGCAGTATTTCTGGTTTTAACGGGAATGGGAGTTTCTCTTATAATAAAAATAGGGATAGGGTTGGGGCCTTGGGATGCCCTTGCCCTTACTTTTTCGTATCTGTCAGGAATAAAAATAGGAACTGTGGGAATGATATTCAATCTTTTATGTATATTAGGGCAGTTTATAATTGAAGGAAAAAAGTTCAGGAAAATCAGTCTTTTACAAATTCCGGTTTTAATTCTCCTAGGAAATGTGGTGAATTACTTTACATACAATGTATTTAGAGATTTATCCTTTAACAATTACTTTGTAAAAGCTGCAGTTATGTCTGCCGTAATTGCATTTGTGAGTTTTTCCGTAAGTGTAATACTTGTACTCGGAAAACCGACTTTTCCTCTGGAAAGTTTCTGCAGTGCGGTTCATAGGAAAACAAAAATTTCCTATTCCAAATTCAGACAGTGGATTGACATAGGTATGGTAGTTATTATAACGGCAATAACTCTTTTATTTTCACTTTCATGGTCTTTAAGAGAAGGGACTCTACTTTTTGCAGTTTTATTCGGTCCTTTTCTCGGGATATTTATGCCGAAAATTGAGCAGATATTTGAAAAATGGAATCTGGTAGACGGAAAAAGTGAAATTGAAAAGGAAATTGAAGGACTTGCGTAAAATTTAAAAATACCGGATTTGAAAAAATATGACTTTTATTAAGAGTTGAATAATAAAAAATAATTTGAAAATAACGGAAATTTAAAAAATATGTGATATAGTGAGTTTATAAAAATCTGAAATAAGAAGAGGAAGTATGCATCTGTTTTAAAATAGAAAATAGCCCGATTTTAAAACAGTCTTATTTCAAAATAAAAAATTCTGAGGAGGATATTATGCTGGCAGACTATCATATGCACTGTAAATACAGTGATGATTCTGACGAAGAGCCTGAAAACTCAGTGATAAATGCTATAAATAAAGGTTTTTCCGAAATATGTTTTACTGATCATGTAGATTACGGGGTAAAGGCGGATCACGATGTTTACGCTAAAATGACAAATTCCGAAAAGGAAAAAGCGGTACTGAATGTTGATTATCCCAATTATTTTAAAGAAATAGGGGAACTGAAGGAAAAATACAAAGACAGAATTACAATAAAACAGGGACTGGAGTTCGGAATACAGACACATACGATAAAGGATTTCAGAAAATTGTTTGACAGTTATGAACTTGATTTTGTCATACTTTCATGTCATCAGATAAATAACAGGGAATTCTGGAATAATGATTTTCAGAAAGGAAAAACACAGGATGAATATAATCGTGAATACTATGAGGAAATTTATAAGGTAATGTGTGAATATAAAGATTACAGTATTTTAGGACATTTAGATATGATACAGAGATATAACGAAACTGTACATCCTTTTGAAAAATCAGAGGAGATTATTACGAAAATATTAAGAAAAGCAATAGAAGACGGAAAAGGAATAGAAGTGAATACATCAAGTTTCAGATATGGTCTAAAAGATTTAACGCCTTCAAGGGACATTTTAAAACTTTATTACGAGCTGGGAGGAAAAATAATTACTATAGGTTCCGATGCACATAAAGCTGAAGATATAGGCGACCATATTCCTTATATTCAGGAGGAACTGAGAAATATAGGATTTACTCATATATGTACTTTTGAAAAAATGAAACCGATATTTCATGACCTTTAAAAAATCGAAAGTGAGGAGAAAAATGAAAATAAATCACGTGGCATTGTATACGGAAAATCTGGAAAAATCAAAGGAATTTTATGAGAAATATTTCGGTGCAAAGGCAAATACCAAATATCACAATCCTAAGACAACCCTGCAGACATATTTTTTAAGTTTTGACGGAAGTGATGTCAGACTTGAAATAATGACAAGGGAAAATCTTACAGAAAGAGAAGAGAAAGTTTTAAATGCAGGTTTTATTCATTTGGCATTCAGTACAGGAAGTGCTGACGAAGTGGACAGACTGACAAAAAGGCTGACTGATGACGGATACAAGTGTCTGAGCGGTCCGAGAACTACAGGAGACGGATATTATGAAAGTGTAATTGCCGATCCTGACGGCAATCTCATAGAAATTACCGAATAATAAAATATTTTTACAAACTGCCCTGAATGGAAAATTATTTTTTCTTTCAGAGCAGTTTTTATTTTTTATTACAGCAAAATAACTTCAGTATCAGGGGAAATTTACTAAAATATACCGATTTCTGAGTAAATATTATGTGTCGGTGTTATAAATGCTTATTATTTTAATTTGAATTATATTGATTTAAAATTATTGGATTATATTAAAAAAACAGAATATGTTTTATTCTGTAAATAGTTTTATCAGTTTTACGGAGATGGAGAAAACCGATTTATAAATTAAAAAGTTCAAAAGCCATTGAAATATTTACGAGAATGTGATACTATTTATATATTAACCTGAAAGGAGTAAAATATGATAAAACAGCTGTATATAATTCACGGATATGGAGCGTCACCTGAAGAACACTGGTTCCCATGGCTGAAAAAGCAGTTTGAGAATAAAGGATGGAATGTTTCGGTTCTGAAAATGCCTGATCCTGAAAATCCCGAAGTAAATGAGTGGGTCGGAATGCTGGATAAGAATGTGAAAGAATTGAATGAACATACTTATTTTGCAGCTCACAGTCTCGGAACAGCAACATTGCTGAAATATCTCACTCAATATGAAAAATTGCCTGAATTCGGCGGATTTGTCCTTGTTTCGGCATTTGACAGAAAAATACTCAAATATGAGGCACTTTCTCCATTTGTAGAAGAGAAAACAGATTATGAAAAAATAAATTCCAAAGCAATGAAAAGGATTGTAATAGCATCGGAAAATGACACTATAGTGCCAATTGAATTAAGCAGAGAAGTAGCTGAAAAACTTAAAGGAGAATTTTATACGGTCGAAAATGGGGGACATTTTTTAGGAAGGGAAGGATTTACGGAACTACCTTTAGTAGAAGAAGTTCTTCAATAAAATATCTTAAAATATCCAACCTTTTTTGTAAAAAAGGTTGAACCAAAAAACTACCAACACAAATTATTTCATAC
>JAUNKI010000037.1 GCA_030532815.1 Leptotrichiaceae bacterium | reverse complement strand
TTCTTATTCAATACGCTATATGTGATATGTTTTATGTAGCTGCTGGGAAATTTAAATACATCATATGTTCTTATTCAATATTTCGTTTCCTCCTATAAGTTCCCTCGCTTCTTGTAGATTTAAATACATCATATGTTCTTATTCAATCACAGAAGCTGAAAATTCTTTAAAACTTTTGAAATTATTTAAATACATCATATGTTCTTATTCAATAAAAGAAGTAATCGAACACATCTTGAAAGAAGATGAATTTAAATACATCATATGTTCTTATTCAATGATTTATCAGATAATAATAACTCTTTATAATGCCTTATTTAAATACATCATATGTTCTTATTCAATATGGTGACGGCTTATATGTTAAAACTAAAAAATACGTATTTAAATACATCATATGTTCTTATTCAATTTTTTTGTTTGTAAGTCTTTTATTGCCGCAGAAACAATTTAAATACATCATATGTTCTTATTCAATACTAAATTATCAACAAAATCTTCTTTATTCTTACTATTTAAATACATCATATGTTCTTATTCAATTACAGATAGTCGTCGGGATTATTATTATCCCAATTCATTTAAATACATCATATGTTCTTATTCAATTATTATACAACGGACTTACAACCATTGTAGTGAAAAATTTAAATACATCATATGTTCTTATTCAATAAGATTGGGAGTATCGCTCACATTTATAAGTGAAATATTTAAATACATCATATGTTCTTATTCAATCTTTGCCCTGTTCCATATATAATTTGTTTTAAGACATTTAAATACATCATATGTTCTTATTCAATCGTATGGGACAAATGGGCTTGGAGAATTACCAAGCAATTTAAATACATCATATGTTCTTATTCAATAAGTGCAAATCTTACTTCTACTGAAAAAATATTAAAATTTAAATACATCATATGTTCTTATTCAATTTTAATGAAAGAAGAAATTAGGGAAATAAATAATCTATTTAAATACATCATATGTTCTTATTCAATTCCCCTTTCCATATATCATGCACTCCATTCATGGAGATTTAAATACATCATATGTTCTTATTCAATTATACCGAATTGAAGCTCTTTATCTGTTTTTGCATAATTTAAATACATCATATGTTCTTATTCAATGGATACTCACTCTGACCTAATCTCAAAACTGTATTATTTAAATACATCATATGTTCTTATTCAATTATCAAAAGTCTTTTAACCTCTAATAATAATCCACTATTTAAATACATCATATGTTCTTATTCAATTCGCACAAAATTCATCCATATACCAAGCATATATAGAATTTAAATACATCATATGTTCTTATTCAATACCGATAAAACCAACTATTCAAATATTATTTCCAATAATAAAAATCCTTTTATATTCATTATTATATACTTTTTTTTCCCAACTGACAATACTTTTTCGGATAATTTTTTCATATAGTTGAAAAATCTGTCGTTTCAAATAATCTGTATATCTTCAAGTTGGGAATTTCTAACTTTTTAATAAACAGATAAAATTTTTCATTATATTCTTTAAACTATATTTACCTTTATACTTCATAACAGCTTATTTTACAGTCTTATACACTTTCAATATTCTTGAACTTTTCAAATATATATAGTATAATTAAAAAATCTATTTATAAAAAGGGCGTGATAATTATAATTACTATTAAACTTGATATGATACAAGCTATCGGATTGGCAGTTATTCTTTTAACAATCGGAAGAAAGTTAAGAAGTAAAATTTATTTTTTTGAAAAGTACTGTATTCCTTCTCCTGTTATAGGAGGTATGATTTTTTCATTATTTTCTTTCGGAGTTAAACTGTCAAATGTTGCAACTATTCAATTTGATACTACTTTACAAACATTTTTTATGATAATATTTTTTACGAGTGTCGGTTTTAATGCAAGTATTAAAGTTCTGAAAAAAGGTGGAAAAAAAGTCTTTATATTTCTAATTATTGCAGCTGTACTATGTATTTCTCAGAATATCGTTGCTGTTCTTCTTTCAAAATTTGTAGGTCTACATCCTCTATTAGCACTAATGATCGGATCTACACCGATGACCGGAGGTCACGGAACTTCAGCCGCAATTGCTCCTTCAATTGAAAAAATGGGGATAAAGGGAGCTCAGGCAGTAGCTATTGCTTCAGCTACATACGGACTTCTTGTAGGTTCAATGATGGGAGGACCTGTTGCAAACCGATTAATAACAAAACATAAATTACTTACTGAGACTGAAATGGCTAAAAAACCTGAAAAAAAAGAAAATTTTGAAGAAAGTATAGATGAAACTCTTGTAAAAAAGCTTCAACCTGTTCTTGACGGAGAAAAATTTTCAAGAGCTTTTTTTCAAATATTAATTGCAATGGGTATAGGTTCTTACTTATCATTATTAATAAATCATCTATTGCCTAAAATGCACTTTCCCGTGTATATAGGACCTATGATAATTGCCGCGATAATAAGAAATATTTCGGACAATACGGAACTGATTGACTCTCCTGTTAAAGAAATAAGTATTCTGGAAGACGTGGCATTAAATCTGTTTTTGGCAATGGCATTAATGTCTTTAAGATTATGGGAATTGATAGACCTTGCAGGACCAATGTTAGTTCTGCTGTTTGCTCAGACGGTACTTATTTATCTTTATCTTAATTTTGTTACTTTCAGAGTAATGGGATCTGATTATGATGCTGCAGTAATAGTTTCAGGACATTGCGGTTTCGGTCTCGGAGCCACTCCTAACGGTATTTCCAATATGAAATCAGTTTGTGAAAAATATAAATATTCAAAAATAGCATTTTTTGTTATTCCTATTGTAGGGGCATTATTTATTGATTTTGTAAATGTAAGTATTATTACTACTTTTATCAGCTTTTTTAAATAAAAAGTTTTATAACTTTCTTATTTTGAATATTTTATTTTGAAGAATTTTAAAACAAAAATACGGCGTTAGATTTACAAACGTCGTATTTTTTAGTTTTTATGAAAAGCTGAGGATTAATCCACTATTGCTTCCACTATTTCATCAAGAGAAAATCCTGCAAAATATTCTTTTATATCAATATTTTCCAATTTTTTTCTTATATCTTCCGCTGTATATTTTGTATCTGTAAGTTTTCCCTCAAGTTCGGTCAAATCTTTAACTCCGAAGAAATCACCGTAAAACTTAATATTTTTTATTTTAGAGTTTACAATATTGGCAAAAATCTGAATTTTTCCGTAAGAAAATCTTTTTCCCCTTGTTATATTATATTCAGGAGATTCTCCGTAAACCCAGTCCCAGTTGCTGTGTTTTTCTGTAGAATTTTTTTCAATTATTGCCAATTCTTCCTCGCTGAACTTATATTCTTTAATATCTGGATAATGCTTTTTCATGTATTCCATGAGTTTATCCGCAAACTGTTCAACAGTAATTTTTTCCTTCAAATGAGGCAGTATGTTTGTGACTCTGCTTCTAACTGATTTTACACCTTTGGATTCTATTTTATCCTTTGAAACTTTCAGTGCTTCTCCGAGTACCCCCAAATTAACATTGAATAATAGACAGCCATGGTGCATTACTCTCCCTTTTATATATGCCTGAGCATTTCCGCAAAATTTCTGCCCGTCTATTTCCAAATCATTTCTGCCGGTAAATTCAGCTTTTACTCCTAATTCCTTTAACGTTTCAATTACAGGTATTGAAAATTCCTTAAAGTTAAATTCTTCTCCCTTATCAGTATTGGAAATAATTGTATAATTCAGATTATTCAAATCATGATATACGGCTCCTCCTCCGGAAATTCTTCTCACTACATGAATTCCGTTATTTTTTATATATTCGGAATTTATTTCCTCTATAGTGTTCTGATACTTTCCCACAACAATTGTAGGCTCATTTATCCAAAGTATAAAAATCTGATCATATTTCTTTAAATTTTTAAAGCAATATTCTTCCAATGCTATATTATAAGCAGGATTATTCGACTTATTAACAACATATATCATTATTTTCAAACCCTTTCTACATTATTTTTTCTTAGGCAGATGTACAGCTTCTCCTAAAGTATCGGCACATGCTTCAAATAAGGCTTCCGAATATGTAGGGTGACCGTGTATTGTTTTTATTACTTCATCTACGGTAATTTCCATTGCCATAAGAGATGAAGCTTCATTTATAATTTCAGCTGCACATTGACCTACAATATGTACACCCAATATTTCTCCGTACTTTTTATCGGCAATAACTTTAACAAATCCCGTAGTATCTCCTGAAGCTAATGCTCTTCCGTTTCCTACAAATGCAAACTTACCTACATTTATATCATATTTTTCTTTTGCCTGTTCTTCAGTCAATCCTACCATTCCCACTTCAGGAATTGTATAAATTGCTGACGGAGTTGTTTCAAGCTTTGTTTCTCTATGATTTCCGAGCATTGCATTTTCAGCTGCAACTTCTCCCATTCTGAATGCTGCATGAGCCAGCATTTTTATTCCGTTTATATCTCCCGGAGCATATATGCCTTTTACGCTCGTTTCCATAAACTTATCAACTTTAATTTTTCCGCGTTCCATTTCAAGTTCTATTTCACCTACCGCTTCAAGATCAGGAACCCGTCCTATGGAAAGCAGTGCTTTTTCAGCTACTATATCTTCTTTTCCTTCAACTTTAATGACCAGTTTGTCTCCTTCATCGACGATCTCATTTATTTTTGAAGATGTCAATATTTTCATTCCCTTTTTCTCTAACGCTTTTCTTAAGGTTTCAGAAGCTTCCCTGTCTACTCCCGGAACGATTCTGTCCATCATTTCAACTACCGTCACTTCACTTCCGAATGAAAGATACACCTGTCCGAGCTCTATTCCTACAACTCCTCCTCCGATTACTGCAAGAGATTTAGGAATTTCTTTTAAATCAAGTATATCATCACTTGTAAGTACCTTTTTACTTTCTATACCCGGTATATTTACCGTTCCTACTTTTGAACCTCCGGCAAGAATTATTTTATCGGCTCTTAAAACTTTTTCACCGTTTACTACTACATCTTTATCTTTGTTAATTTTTCCTGTTCCTCTAAATATTTTTATCTCATTACTTTTGAGCAGTCCCTGTACTCCGTTTGTCAATGTTTTGACAATTTCATTTTTCAGATTTACTACTCTCGGCATATCTATTCTATAGTTTTCATTTTCAAGAATTATTCCTCTTTTTGCGGAAATTTCTATTCCTTCTATTATCTCCGCATTTTTCAGAAATGTTTTTGTCGGTATGCATCCCCTGTTCAGACATGTTCCTCCAAGCTCGCTTTTTTCAACAACTGCAACTTTCCCTCCAAGTTGTGCGGCTCTTATTGCAGCTACATAACCTGCAGGCCCTCCTCCGATTACTACAATGTCAAACTCATCTTCACCTTTCTGTACTGAAACTTTGGGTTTTTCCGTCTCAGTTATCTTTTCTTCATTTTGTACAGCCTGTATTTCAGATTCCGTCTTTTCAGTTGAAGAGACATTCGCCTCCGAACTTGCACTTTCAGGAACTGCTTCTCCTTCCGCTCCTATATATCCGATGATTTGAGTAACGGGAACTGTTTCTCCTTCATTTTTCAATATTTTGATTAAATATCCTGATTCTTCAGCTTCCAGTTCCATACTTGTCTTATCTGTCATAATTTCAAGTAGAATTTCTCCCGCTTCAACTTTTTCCCCTTCTTTTTTAATCCATTTTATTATCTGCCCTTCAGTCATATCTATACCGGCTTTAGGCATTATAATTTCCGTTGCCATTCAACTCACTTCCCTTTCGTTTATACTAACATTGATATAGGATTTTCCAATAACTGTTTCAAATCCTGCATAAATTTCGCTCCTGCAAGACCGTCCACCACTCTGTGGTCTATTGTCAGACTAAGTGTCATAATCGGTCTTATAACGATTTCCCCGTTTACAGCAACAGGCTTGTCTATTGTAGCCGACACTCCCAATATTGCCGAATTAGGCTGATTTATAATAGGATTGAAATTCTGTACACCGTACATTCCGAGATTACTTATAGTAAATGTACTTCCTGTCTGCTCAGCAGGAGACAGTTTCATTTCCAGTGCTTTGGATACTATTTCTTTTGACTTCACGACCAATTCACTTAAAGTCATTTTATCAGCATCTTTTATTACAGGAACTAAAAGCCCGTCATCCATTCCTACTGCTATTGCAAGATTTACATAATTGTGGAAAATAATCTGATTTCCGTCTTCTGAAAGACTTGAATTTATATATTTATACTTCATCAGTGTTTTTATTACCGCATATGAAATTATATCGGTAATTGTAACTTTTTTTCCTGTTTTTTCCAATATTATCCCTAAAATTTTCTCTCTCAAGGATTTTATCTCAGACATATCTATTTCATAGTTCAATGTAAATGTAGGAGCAGTGAAGTAACTTTCAGACATTCTTTTTGAAATTACTTTTCTCATAGGTGACATAGGTATCATTTCTATATCATTTTCACTGACTTGTTTCTCTTCTACGGTTTTCGGTATTTCATGCCTTATCAGTTCTTCTGTTTCCTTCGGTTTTGCTATTAATTTCAGTATATCATCCCTCATTATTTTTCCGTTATGACCGGTTCCGATTACACTGTTTAAATCTATTTTATACTCTTCAGCTATTTTAGCTGCCAGAGGGGATATCTGAACTCTTTTTTCGTAATTGAAAGTTTCAACGTCCTCTTTATGAATTCTACCTTTTGCACCGCTTCCCTGTACTTTGAAAAGATCTATTCCAAATCTTCTTGCAAGTTCCCTTGCAGCAGGTGTGGCTCTTAATTTATCATTTTCCATATTTCCACCTTCTACTATTGTTTATTCATTACTTTGTAAATTGCGTTCTTTATTTTTTCCACATTTGGCAGTAAAGCCGTTTCAAGTGCGTGATTATACGGAACAGGCACATCTTCTGCAGCCAGTCTTACAATCGGGCTGTCAAGAAAGTCAAATGTATCACTTTCTGAAATCATTGCTGATATTTCTCCGATAAATCCGTTTGTCTTGTGTGCATCGTTCACTAAAATAACTCTTCCTGTTTTTTTCACAGAATTTAGTATTAATTCTTTATCTAAAGGTATGAGCGTTCTCGGGTCCACCACTTCTACGCTTATTCCGTCTTTTTTCACTTCTTCGGCAGCTTTCATAACTCTTTCCAGCATTCTTCCGTATGTAACTATCGTTATGTCGCTTCCTTCTTTTTTTATTTCTCCTTTTCCTAAAGGAATAATGAAATCAGGATCAAGAGGTACTTCCCCTTTCATGTTATACTGGGCTTTATACTCCAGAAATATTACAGGATTGTTATCTCTTATTGAAGCTTTCAGCAACCCTTTTACATCTGCCGGTGTTCCCGGTGCAACTACCTTTACCCCCGGTATATGACAGAACCATGATTCCAGCGACTGAGAATGCTGTGCTGCCGAACCTACTCCGGAACCTGCTGCACATCTAAAAGTTACAGGTACCTGCCCTTTTCCTCCGAACATATATCTTGTTTTTGCAGCCTGATTTACTATATTATCCATCATATATACTATAAAATCCATAAATGTCACATCGACAATAGGTCTTAATCCTGTCATTGCCGCCCCTATGGCAGTTCCTGATATTGCCGATTCAGAAATAGGTGTATCTCTTATTCTTTCGGGACCGAATTCTTCAAGCATACCTACCGATGTTCCGAAATCTCCACCGAATATTCCTACATCTTCTCCCATTAAGAATACATTCTCATCTCTCCTCATTTCTTCGGACATTGCTGCTATTATTGCTTCCTTTACATTCATTAATTTTGTTTTATCACTCATTTTACGTTTTCCTCCCACGTGATTTCTAAAATATACTTTTCCGTTCAAATATTTATTTATAATATAATCTTAATCGGCGAAAATATCTTCATATGCCGATTCTATTGTAGGCTCAGGACTATTTTTTGCAAATTCCACTGACTCTTCTATTTTTTTCTTTGAAATTTCGTCCATTTTTTCCAGTTCTTCTTCAGTAGCTATTTTATTTTCAATTAAATAATTTTTAAATTTTAAATTAGGGTCTTTTTTCTTCCATTCATCAACTTCTTCTTTTGTTCTGTATTTTCCCGGATCCGAGCTTGAGTGTCCGAACCATCTGTAAGTTATACTTTCAACTAACACCGGACCTTTTCCTTCTCTTACGTGCTTTACAGCTTTTTCAAATGTTTCATAAACTGCAAGAACATCATTTCCGTCTTCTATGAAATAACCGGGTATTCCATAAGACGCAGCCCTTTCATATATATGTTTTATATTCATCACTTTATTTATTGATGTACTTATCCCGTATCCGTTATTAATGGAATAAAAAATAACCGGAACTTTCCATACTGACGCTAAATTCAATGCTTCATGGAAACTCCCTTCATTTGTAGCTCCGTCCCCGAAAAAGCAGACAACTATTTTCCCTGTATTCTTTACTTTCTGAGTATATGCTGCACCGACTGCTATCCCGTGTCCTCCGCCGACAATTCCGTTAGCACCAAGATTTCCGTTTTCAAGATCGGCAATATGCATGGAACCTCCTTTACCTTTACATGTTCCAGTAGCTTTTCCCATTATTTCAGCCATCATTCCGTTCAGATCTATACCTTTCCCTATTACCTGAGCATGTCCTCTATGATTGGAAGTAATAATATCATCAGGATTCAGAGCAGCTAAAGCTCCTATATTTGCAGCTTCTTCACCAACGGACAGATGTGTCATCCCCGGCACCATACCTCTTTTTACAAGCTGATTCACTTTTAAATCAAAATTTCTTGCATCCAGCATTAATTCGTACATATTCAACAATCTATTTTTAGAAAGTTTCATCCTTTTCCTCCGTATGTTTTTTATTGAATTTAAAAATATTTCACTCAAACTGTTTTGAATACATTAAATATATTTTATATAATTTATTTTCATATTCAAAATATTTGTTCTTAAAATATTTTACTATACAACAATTTTATCATATATTTTTCATTAAAACAATAGTTTTCCCATGTGAAAATAAGAATTTTCTCATATAAAAAACACGACAACTTCATAATAAAGTTGTCGCTTTTTACTCCATAATTATTTTATTATTTTAAATTTTTTTTTATTTTTTTTTAGTTGCCTGAAATTTTTCCCAAATTTAAATCATTTCATTTACATCTCCTTTTAAAACAATGATATATTCTAAAAAAAGAACACCCCTAAGGGTTGAGGGTACTAATTAGTATAAAATTCTTTGAATTAGCAGAAAAACTGCTAAAACAAAAAATAGCATACGCATAGTACACCTCCTTATATTGAAATTACGAGTCGTTGACACTCGCAAAATCATTATAACAAAAAAGACTGAAATTATCCAGCCTAATTTGTCAACGTTTTATTCAATTTCAATATAAGTTCCCCTAAGGGTTTGTTACAACACGATATTATCATAATAAAAAACTTTTGTCAAGTTTACCCCAATTCCCCTCTCTTCCATTTTCTAATCCATTCCCTGTATCTTATTTTCTGCTTTTCTGATAATCTCATAAAAAGTCTTTCAAGAATACTTATTCTTACCTGTTTTAGTCTTCTGAAACCACCTACAGTATAGAATGCAAGTTTTGTTTGTATATTAGAATAAAAAATTTTAACAATTTTATTCCTAAAAAATATAAATTAGGGATATTAAAAGGAAAAAGACACAATATATTTTATAAAGTGCCTTTTTATATTTATTTCTTTTTAGTTGCCTGAAATTTTTCCCAAATTCCTGCTTTAGTCAGAATACTTTTTACAGTTTCCGTAGGCTGAGCACCATTGGATAAAAATCTCAATATTTCTTCTTCTTTCAATACAACCTGTTTGTCATCTTCTGCCAACGGATTATAAGTCCCGAGATAAGCTATTGCCTTACCGTCTCTTTGTGTCAATGCTTCCATTGCCGCTATTCTGTAAAAAGGAACTTTTTTTCTCCCCAGTCTTGTTAATCTTAATTTTACCATTTTAAGTTTTACCTCCGATTTTTATTTTCATACATTGGTTATATACTACCAATTTTTTCTTCAGTAATTATATAAAATTCCGGAAACATTGTCAAGTATTTTTTCTTTACAATCTGAAAAAAATTATTTTCCGTTTTTTAATATTTTATTGTAAATGTATTATCAGGACTGGCTTTGGCTTTTTCATAAAGTTCTTTTTTTTCATTATATTTTTCAAACCGATTTTTATTTTCGATAATTTTCATATAAGGATTGTCTCCTATACTGGAATGTATCATAACTCCCAATCCCGGAACGACAACATCAAAATCCATAATCCGCTTCTCAAAATCATTATCCGCATAAAAAGTATATCCTTCATATTCCGAACCGCGACCTTCATCATAATAAATTTTGTTGCTGTATTTAACTTTAACAATATTTTTCAATTCTGTTTTATTTTTTTTATCATAAATAACACCTTTACCGCTTTCTATTAATTCTGCAATTTCATTTTTTAAATTATGTTTTCCTGCCTCTTTATATGTCAATGTATTTTTCAGCTTACTTAATTTGTCTCTTCTGTCACCGTTGTAAAGACTTATTAATTCATTTTTATCCACTATTATATCATAATTGTCAGTTTTAAGAACGAGGCTGTTTCTTCTATCCCCTGAAATAGAATTTAATTTTATGTTTCCGATAACTTTCAGACTTAATTCCCTGTATCTTTTTTTCTTTTTTTCATATGTCCCTTTTACAAGTGTCTCTGAAAAAATCTGCACGGATATTCCCAATAGCATTAACAATATTATGACTTTTTTCATTTTTCATCATCCTCCTGTTTTTATTCTCGGTTATTTTTCCGATAAAATCCGTTAATATAAACACAACAGTATTTACAAATATTTTAATAATAAATCTTTTTCTTTATTGGAACTTTACTGACTTTTTTGTTTCTACTTTAAGCTTAATTTCACTGTATTTTTTATTTAAAAAGTTTCAAAAACTTTCCTTGCATTTTTGCAGTCTTTTTCATCAGGATGTTTTGCGGCTTCAGCCCAACGTTTTTCATTTTCAGGTGTGGCCTTATGATGCCCCGACATGCCCATTTTTCTGAATTTATCAAGAAGTTTCGGGTCTATTGCTCCTCTACATATAAATTCCCTTTGAACATTATTTCCGTTTTTCTCCAAAAATATTCTTACTTTTTCCACACATTTTTTTGCATGTTCCGATTCAGGTTCGGCTCCCAATGTCCCGAAAGTTCCTACTATCTTATTTTTTACCCTTTCCATAACTTTTTTTATTCTTTCATCGGCATCCCCCTTATCTACCCAGTATCCGAATATTATTTTATCATATTTTTCAAAAGTGTCAATATTTACTGCCTCTTTTACATCCAGTATTTCCTTTTCGTCATCATTTAACGCATCATACACCGCTTCAGCTATTTTCCGTGTATTTCCCGTTAATGTGGAATATATTATCAATGTTCCCATTATTTAACCTCCTAAACATACTTTTATTATTTCACTGTCCATATTATTTCCCCAGAATACCCCATTGAGAGTTATTTCATAATGTCCGTCATATAGTTTTAAAAATTTTCTCTCTTCATAAATTTTGAATAGTTCATACACTTTTTTGAATACGTCTTCGGAAATATATTTTTTTATATCCGAAAAATATACTTTCGGATATTGGAACAATCCGCTTAAAATTTTTATTTTCTTTTCTTCTTCACTGGTTCTTATGAAAAACTGTCTCTCATAATTCATTCTGAACATGTCTATATTCCCTATTTTTCCTCCTGCACCTATTCCTATAGGAAGAAGATCATACCCTGCATTCAGATGTTTGATATACTTATATTCATCTCTGTTTTTCCTTACTATTTTAGTATGTTCAAGTATTTCATATTCTCCTGTTGAAAGAAGATGAGTCATAAATGCATCATGAAGTTTCTTATCCGTTTCCAGTTTATAGTTCAGCTGTAACGTATTTTCCCTTATATCTCTGGACATTTTTGAACCTTCCTGTATCATCAGGGAATAAAAGCTTGCACTGTCTATTTTCAAATCTGCAATAATTTTCGCATCTTCAATCACTTCTTCCACAGTCTGCTCCGGATAATTATAAATTATGTCTATACACACAAGTCCGTTAAATACTTTTTTTAATTTTTTCAGCCTTTCTACTGTCTCTTCTTTTCCGTATGTTCTGTTCAGAGTATCTCTTCCTTTTGGTGAAAATGACTGTATACCCACACTTAATCTGTTCACACCGTTTTCCTGTAAAATCTCTACTTTTGTTGTCGGCAGATTATGCAGTGTAGACTCAAATGTAAATTCATAATTGTCGGTAAATCTGAAATTTTTTCTTATGGCTTTAAGTATTTTTTCCAGCTGATGTTCCCGTAGTATTGTCGGCGTTCCTCCTCCGAAAAACAGTACATCCAGTTTTTTACTCTGCATATAATTTGTTTTTCCGTATTTTTCAAATTCTCCGATTAAAAAAGCCGTATAATCTTCCAAGTCATTATCAAGCTGCTTTCTGTTCAGATTACAGAAAGAACATATTTTATCACAGTAAGGAACGTGAACATACATTCCTCCTATTTCTTCCTTTGCTTTTTCCGAAAGTATTTTTTCCATTTCTTCGGAGGAAATCGGTCTTTTCATAGTTCCGAAATGCTGACCTATAATATTTCCGACATCATGGTGTGATTTAAGACGTTCATTAAACATACTTTTTCTCCTTTGACTATATCACTTTTGACAATTCAGACTGTTATTTATGACCGTGAAACTCATCATGACCGTTATGTTTCCCGTCATAGTCATGACTCCTCATAAGTTGTGTCACATCTCCGTTTCCACTTATATCATAAGCTTTTCCGACACCTTTCACATATCTCCCTTTTATAAAGTTTAATTTTACTAGATAAAAATCTTTCATTGTACGTGTCATTTTCATCATATTATTGTTTTTCTGAAATTCATCCATAATTTCTTCAAACTGTTCATCCCTTTGGAGAAATTCAGCTCGGGCATTGTATCTTACCCTTGTTCTTACTGAAATTTCCTTTGTCTTTCCTTCATCTTCAATAAACATTATTTCCAGTTTACCGTTATTTTTCAGATTATCGAAATGGTCTCCTGTCGTACTTATAAATATGTAGTTATCTCCTCTGAATCTTAAAAACGGTGCATAAGTAACATTGGGTTCGCCTTCGGAAGTGACTGTTCCGAGTATAACGGATCTGAATTCCCTTACAAAATCATTTATTTCCATTTTAAGTTCTTCTTCTTTAAGATGATTTTTGTCCTTATATTTTTCAGGAGCGGGAACTCCAAGTTCCTTTCTTACTATTTTAGCCATTTTCACCATTTCCATATGCATATCTTTCAGTTCGGTTCTTTTTGTAAACTTTACTTTCACATCTTCATTTCCGTTTACACGGAGTATCATTTCTTCTTCATTTACATCTATCAGTTTTGCTTCCTTCACATCGTCCCTCTTGTTAAAATAGCGTACATACAGTACCAGTACTTCATTATGGTCTTCATTCATATGGTTTAAAATTCTTTCTTTCATCTTATCTCCCGATTTTTTCATTTAATATTTTATTTTTATATTTTTATAATTTTTTTCTGTTATTTCGGATTAAACCTGAAAGGTTTTGTTATAGTACATTTCAAAGTTTCAGGATTTTTTATTTTTACTTTTATTTTTCCTGCAGCTTTCTTTGCTTCAGACTGAAATATTCCCTCTCCTCCTGATGCTCCTATTACTGAAACCGAGCCATTTCCGTTAAAATTAATCTTTACATTTACTATAACGGACTTTTTTACTCCAAGTCTTTCAGCCGCCATAGGATATTGAAGGTCAGGATTATATACTACGGTATAATCAATATTTTCACGACATACATTTCCTCCTGAAGATTTTTTTACACTTTGATTTTGTTCATTTCCTTTTTCTTTCCCTTCTGAAAGATTATTTTTATTCTCTGTCGCATTATTTTCATTTCCCGAGCCTTTATTTAAAATCTGTGCCGAAGAGCTGCTCTCCGTTTCGCTATTTACAGGTTTATTATTATAAGTTTTTATTTCACTGTTCTTTTGGTCTTTTTTTTCCTGAATAACCGTATTTTCTTCCTTTTCTGGTTTTTTTTCCGACTCTTTCTGTTTTTTATCATTTTTATTTTCTTCCG
>JAUNKI010000036.1 GCA_030532815.1 Leptotrichiaceae bacterium | reverse complement strand
ATGCTTAGAGATATAATTTACTCCATCAAATTCAACCTCGGTATAAAGAAGCGAGTAATCATATATTCCTTTAATTATTGTCTTTCCTTGATTCTTAAACCTTGCAGAAAACTGTGAATGATTTCCACCACCACAAATTATCAAATCCATCGGATATAAGTAATAATTTTGTACATTCTGACTATAAGATAATCCATCAAAAACATTACTCTCATTTATTATACTTACCAAGTTATCAACTATTCTACCGCCGTTCCATGGATTAAGTAAAATTGGTAGTTTATTAATATCAATTTCTAACGGTACTTCATCAAATATAAAAATATTATGCTTTAAGCATAAATCTGCCTCAATCTTTCTATAAATCACTTCCAATAAAGAGTTATTTCGTGGATTATGTTCACATTCCAAAGATTGAACGGCTTCGCTATAGTTTAAATATTCAACAATAATAGCCTTTAAGTATATTGCAACCAAAATGTTATCATAACTCTTATTACCCATTAAAGATTTATATCTATCAAATTGATCTTTATATCTAGTATTCTTTTCTGATTTAGACTCTTCAGTTTTATCAGATTTTTTTCTACACTTAAAAAAATCAAATATATTCATCCTCCAACACCTTCCCCTGTAATCCTATCATTTCACTAAAAGCCTCCCGCCAAAATGATGGAAGGCTTTATAAATATTTTACCTACCTTATTGCCCTTCGGTCAATAAACATCGCTCGCAAGGTTACTTAATTCAACAACTCCCTTTGAAACCTATTTTTTCAACTTTTTAGTATCAAAACAGTATCACTCAAGAGTTTTTCACCTCTGCAAATACCTAAAACGCTGTGTTTTCAAGATTCCATTTATAGAAACATATTTGTTACTACTACTCCCACTCAATTGTTCCCGGCGGTTTGGAAGAAATATCATACACAATTCTGTTTATTCCGTTTACTTTATTTATAATCTTATTTGATACATCCTCTAAAAATTCGTAGGGAAGTTTTGACCATGTTGCAGTCATAAAATCTATAGTATTTACCGAACGAATAGCAGCCACATATTCGTAAGTTCTCTGGTCTCCCATAACTCCCACTGTTTTCACGGGGAGCAATGTCACAAAAGCCTGATCGACTTTTTCGTAAAGACCCTTTTCCATAAGTTCGGTTATAAATACATCATCAGCTTCCTGCAATATTTTCACTTTTTCGGCAGTAACTTCTCCGATAACTCTTATTCCGAGTCCCGGTCCCGGAAATGGATGTCTGTTTATAATAGTATCCGGTAGCCCAAGCTCACACCCTACTTTCCTTACTTCATCCTTGAAAAGTTCCTTTAAAGGCTCAAGCAGTTCAAACTGAAGGTCTTCAGGAAGACCCCCTACATTATGATGAGATTTTATAGTATGGGAAGGTCCCTTTATGGACTGGGATTCGATTACATCAGGATAAATTGTCCCCTGAGCAAGAAATTTTGCTCCTTCCTGCCCTTTTAGCTTCCTGATTTCTTCATTAAACACTTCTATAAATTCATTTCCGATAATTTTTCTTTTAGCTTCAGGTTCGTCAATACCTTTAAGTTTATTTAAAAATCTGTCTTTAGCATCAACAAATACAATATTCAGATTAAAATGCTCCTTATAATATGAAAGTACTTTTTTCCCTTCATCTTTTCTTAAAAGCCCCGTATCAACAAACATACACGTAAGCTGTTTTCCTATGGCATTGTTAATAAGAACTGCTGCAACTGATGAGTCAACTCCTCCCGACAGTGCGAGAAGTACGTACTCGTTACCGACCGTTTCTTTTATTTCCTTTGTTTTTTCTTCAATAAAACTGCTGATTTTCCAATTTTTTTCACAACCGCATATGTTAAATACAAAATTTGAAATAATTTCCGTTCCGCACTGGGAATGGACTACTTCAGGATGAAACTGGAGTGCATAAATTCCTTTATTATCGGATATAGCAGCTATTGAAGAATCCGTTTCTGCAATTATGTCAAATCCTGACGGCAGCTTTGTAATATGATCATTATGACTCATCCATATGTCGGATGTTTCAGGAATATCTGAAAGAAGGGGATTATTTCTATCAGTTACTTTCAGTACCGCTTTTCCGAATTCCCGCGTTTCGGCTTTTTCCACGGTTCCTTTGTTCAGATGAGTAATTAGCTGCATTCCGTAACATATCCCAAGTATGGGAATATCCAGAGTAAAAACTTCCTTATCCACAGTAGGAGCGTCTTTTTCATAAACTGAAGCGGGACCCCCTGAAAAAATAATTCCCTTTACTTTTTCCTCTCCGCTTTTTATTTTTTCAATATTTATTGCCGGTACAATTTCACAGTAAACTTCCATTTCCCTTATTCTTCTTGCAATGAGCTGGCTATACTGAGACCCGAAATCGACAATTACAATTTTTTCTTTCACAACTTCACCTCTATTTATAAAATTTATGTTTTACATTACTTTATTAAAAAAATTATATATTATTTTATGACATAAATCAATTAAAATATAAATGACGGAAAATTGCCGATTCAAAAATCGGAAACCATTCCCGGATTAATAAATAATACATCTTTAAAAATTACAGTTTCTTATTTTTAAGAGCTGTCTTAATAATGTATAAAAACATACGCAATCATAAATTTTATATTTTTTTCAATTTTTATAAAATCAGTAAAAATAATATTTTTTAATTTTAAAAATATATAATATTTATAATTAAAAAATTATTTTTGACTTATGAGGCAGCCCCCATACTTACCTGATATCTTGAAATCCGAATATTCCGTACAAAATAATAAAAACATGAATTTTCTAATATTTTCTCCCTTTCCTTTCCAGTTCCAACAGCCATTTTTTCCTATGCACACCTCCTCCGTAACCTCCCAATTCTCCATCCGAATTAATAACACGGTGACACGGAATAAGAATGGAAATCTGGTTTGTTCCGTTTGCTCTTGCTACTGCTCTGCTTGCTTTTATATTACCTGATTTTACGGCTAATTCCTTATAGCTTAAGGTAGTTCCTGCAGGTATTTCACAAAGAAGCTTCCATATTTTTTTCTGATAAAGTGTTCCGAGATCTTCTGCAAGGGGAACGGAAAACTCCGTTAATGAACCTTTAAAATAATGATTTAATTCCAGTTTCAGTTTTTTGAGAACATCATTTGTACCGGGAACTAATGCTCCGTTAAATTTTTTCCTTAAATTTTCTATTTCTCTTTCAAGTCCTCTTCTATCGGTAAATTCAAGTAAATAAAGAGCTTTATTGTCAGCAACTGCAATCATAGGATCTAAAGGAGTTTCAATCCATTCTGAAGAAAAAATCCTTATTTCCTTATATTTTTTAGGTAGTATACCCATTATTTTAGTGAAGGCATCTCTGAAACCGTTACTTGAATCATATCCTATTTCCTGCTGAACATCTATTAATGATTTGCCGTTGCGGATATAATTAAAGGCTATTCCCAGTCTTCGTGAACGGGCATATTCTATAAAAGTCATTCCGAACTGTTTTTTAAACTGCCTTCTTACAGTATTTGCACTGACTGACAGATTGTCAAAATCTCTGTCAGTCCATTTTCTTTCAGGATTTTCCTCAACAGCAGCAACCAGTTTCCTTACTTCAGGAGAAAGAGATGAAGGAATATTTAAAGGCTGACATCTTTTACAGGGTCTGTATGAAGCAAGCAGTGCCTCCTTCGCTGTTTCAAAAAATTCACAATTTTCTTTTTTCGGCTTCTTTGCAGGGCATGTAGGACGACAGAAAACTCCCGTTGTTTTCACTCCTACATAAAAAATCCCTATATAATCGGAATTCTTTTCAATAATCATTTTATAGTATTCATCTATTTTCTTTTTATCTTTTATCATAATTTACCTCCCGAGTTTTCATAACAAGAGCTTTTCAGTCAAAACTGTTTCATAAGTTAAAAGTAATTCTCCAACTATAGTAGGGATCATCTCATAATGTATAAAAATGTATCCGACTTAATTCGGTATGTTTTCCCGGCTTATGAAACTATTACTTAAAATTTCTCCTTTTATTATTTTAAAGTATAACATATGAAAGAAAAATAAAAACGAGAAAAATTAACATATATTTCAAAAAGTATATCCCGCCGCTTCTTGATAACAGTATAAAAATGTGATAACATAAATGAAAGCATTGAAAACAAAGGAAAGGAGGAAATCATTTCAGTAAAAATTATATTTTTTATTACTGAACGGATATAGAGAAAAATATGGGATTTTCTGAAAATTATAATGAAATTTATGAAATTGCGGAAGATATTTATCTGCATCCTGAATTGGGGTACAAGGAATTCAGAACTTCGGGAATTGTAGAAAATTTTATTTTAAAATATGCACCTGAAACGGAGATATGCAGATTTTCCCGAACAGGTCTGAAGGTTCCCCTGCCTAAAAATGGTGAAAATCTTCTAAATATGGTATTTCTTGCCGAACTTGATGCAGTTTACACACCTGCACATTTTCATGCTGACGAGAATACAGGGGCGGCTCATAACTGCGGTCATTATTCACAGGTTGCCATTGCTCTTTCACTTTTTAAAGAACTTATTCTGACCCGTGAATATGAAAAATTTGATTACAACATCAGTTTTGTATTTGTTCCTGCAGAAGAATTTCTTGATTTGGAATACAGGAAAACTTTGAGAAAAAAAGGGGAAATAAAATATTTCGGGGGCAAACCTGAAGGAATGAGACTTGGTATATTTGATGAATTTGATTTCGGAATAGCTGTACACTCAATGGGAGGGAAATACGAAAAAAGGACAGTGGAAATAAATTCGGATTTGGCAGGTTTTATTTACAAAAATTACACTTTCATAGGAAAGGCGGCACATGCAGGTTTTGCTCCTCATGAAGGTGTCAACGCATACAGTATGTCGACTGTTTTCAACACGGCAGTAGGATTACTAAGGCAGCATTTCGATGAAAGAGAAATAGTAAGGCTGAATCCCGTTATACTGAATCATAAAATGGGAGTAAATGTTATTCCTCAGGAAATTAAGATAGGTTGTGATTTCAGGGCACAATCCGTAGAATACATGACTGAAGGCATTGAAAAACTTGACAATGCCGCAAAAGGAGCGGCTCTGTCCATGTCAGGAAAAGTTGAAACAGAAACCTGCATGGGTTACCTTCCTTTTAAACAAGACAGATATCTTTCAGAATTTGTGGAAAAAGAATTCGGAAATTTTCCTCAAATAGAGGATATCATATCAGGAAGAGCAATAAGTGCCGCAGGGGATATAGGAGATTTGTCATATATGTTTCCGTGTATCCAGATTGGATACAGCGGATTTAAAGGAACAATACACGGCACAGATTTTATACATGAAGATTCCGAATACATTTTTTCAATATTTCCCGACTTCCTGTTCAGAGTTTTAAAAAGTATGTCAGGAAAAATTGATAAAAACAGGCTTTATAAAAGAAATTATAAAGAATACGAAAAAATAATACAGAAACTTGGAGGAGAGAAAAATGAAAAATAAAAATTTTATTTATCTACTTATATTTTCGGCAATTGTAATATTAATCGCCGAGCTTATAGGTATAAAGGCAATAATGTTCGGGAAAATAAGGATAAGTCTTTTACCTTTAGTATTTGCACTCGGGATAACAATGATATTTGCAGTAAAAATTTTCAGAAAAGGCTTATTTCAAAAAATATACTCGGAAGAAAATGTTAAATTTGCAGGAAAATATCTTATTATAATTATGCTGCCGTTAATGGCAAGATACGGAGCCGATGTGGCACCCAAACTGAAAGATATACTGTCCATAGGCTGGATATTCCTTATACAGGAAATTGGTAATCTCGGAACCGTTGTATTGGGACTTCCTGTAGCTGTACTTTTAGGTTTGAGAAGAGAGGCCATAGGGGCAACGTTAGGTCTCGGACGGGAAGGTGAGCTTGCATATATTTCGGAAAAATATACTTTAAATTCCCCTGAAGGTGAAGGAGTTCTCTCCATATATATTTTCGGAACTCTTTTCGGAGCATTATTTTTCAGCATTGTAGCACCTTTATTTACATCTTTGGGACTAAGTCCCGAAGCACTGGCAATTGCTTCAGGAATGGGTTCCGCAAGTATGATGACAGGTGCAAGTTCAAGCCTTGCAGCAGTTTACCCTCACTTGGAAAAAACAATAAGGGCTTATGCAGCTGCAAGTCAGCTTCTTACAAGCTTTATAGGGACATTTACAATGGTCTTTCTTGCAGTTCCTCTGCAAAAATTTATTTACTCAAAATTGATTAAGGAGGAAAAAAATGAAAAATAATAAAAAACAGGAATATGTAAAAATAGTACTGACATTAATAATGAGCCTTCTTCTCATACTCTTTGCCCAATGGATAAAGCTTCTTAAAAATCCGAAGTCAACTCCGATTACGAAAGAAACATTGGCAGGCTTGATTATTTTGGGAATATTTTCCGTTCTGGGTATATTTATACATAGCTTTGTTCAGAAACTTCCTGTAAAAATAATAAAGGAATTTCCTATTTTAGGCTGGGTATCTATGGTTTCATTAGCCGGATGTCTTATCTTTCCTAAAGTAATCACAGCTATAAACTCAGTGGATTTTCTTTCCATTACTACTCCCATTCTGACATATGCAGGAATATCCATAGCGGACAGATTGGGAGATTTGAGAAAAGTTTCATGGAAAATAGTAATTGTAGGAGTTTTCGTATTTCTGGGAACATATCTCGGCTCAGCAGTACTTGCACAAATAGGCTTTCTTTTATCAGGACGATAATAATTAAACCAATTAAAAAAGAGGAGAAGAAGCACCTGTTGCTTCTTTCCCCTTTATTTTAGGGATTTCTTCTTCTTTTTTATAAACTTCAACAATATTTCAATATAATATTTCAATAATGTGGAGAAGTAATGTAAAAACCTGTTTTTGCGTATAGTATCCTATAACATTAATATATGTATTTTATAATTTTTATACAGAAGAATGTCATATTTACAATAACCGACTGAAAAAATGAGTATTGTTATTAAGGCAAATTTGAATGTCTAATATAAAAATTAAAATAAAGATTATTAAATAACGGTAAATATACCATTATTTTTTAACCTTTATTTTTTGTTAGAAACAATCTTTATCTTGGGAATATTCAGTATTTTAAATTTAATTTAATTAAAATGCTCCGAATATAAAAATTAAAAACTTGAAAAATACAAAATATTGTGTTATATTAAAAAAAAGAAACAACATATTGTGTTTTATATAAAACACAATATGTATAAAAATTCAGGAGGATAGTAAAATGCAAATATCCGGAACATTGAAAAATACAATTGACGGAATAGTAAAAGTGGAAAAAAATGATATAAACAACGAAAACGCAAATATGTCTTCTATGACACCGGCAGGTCAGATGATGAGATTTGCAAGTGAAGTTTCCAAAATATACACATTGGAAAATTTAGTTTCTCCTGAATTTTCCGAAGCACATCAGAACGGGGAAATACACATTCACGACTTGGATTTTTATCCGAGCAAAACAACAACCTGTCTGCAGTACGATCTGGCAGACATGTTTGAAAAGGGATTCCAGACTAAGCACGGATATATAAGAGAAGCCAAAAGTATAACTACTTACGCCACTCTTGCCACTATAATTTTTCAGACAAATCAGAATGAACAGCATGGAGGGCAATCCATACCTGCATTTGATTTTTATATGGCCAAGGGAGTATTAAAATCATTCAGAAGACATTTCAGATACAGAATTTTAAGTTTTCTTTCCCTTGATTATGTTGATGAAACTAACAGAAAGGTAAAGGCTTTCATAAATGAAAATATTCATACTGTACTTCCTGACAATGAAATAATTGAAAAAACTTCGGAATATTTCAATATAGAAAAATCCCAAATTAAAAGACTCCTTGAAATTGCCTATGACGATACACGTCTTGAAACTTATCAGGCAATGGAAGGATTCCTTCATAATCTTAATACAATGCACTCAAGAGGAGGAAATCAGGTAGTATTTTCATCAATTAATTATGGAACTGACTGTTCCGAAGAAGGAAGAATGGTCATGAGGGAACTTCTGAAAGCTACTGAAGACGGATTGGGAAAAAGAGAGACACCTATATTTCCCATACAGATTTTTAAAGTAAAGGAAGGCGTCAGTTATTCAGAAGAAGATTATAAACTGGCAATGGAAAACATTGACAATTTTGAAAAACTAATAAACGGAGAAATAAAATTTTCCGCACCGAATTTTGATTTACTTCTCCTTGCGTGCAGAACTACAAGCAAAAGACTATTCCCTAATTTTCTTTTTCTTGATTCATCTTTTAATAAACATGAATTATGGAATATTAATGACCCTTTGAAATATAAATATGAAGTTGCCACAATGGGTTGCAGAACAAGAGTTTTTGAAAATCTGAACGGGGAAAAAAGCAGTCTTGGTCGGGGAAATCTGTCATTTACAAGTATAAATTTCCCGAGAATTGCCATCCGAACAAGGCAGAAAGTGGAAAAAGAACTGAAGAAAAAAATGAATTTTGACAATATACACGAAAAACAGAATATAAAAAATGAAATGCTCGTAAAGGAATTTCAGACAAAAGTAAAAGAGATGACTTACCTCGTTGCCGAACAGCTTCTTGAAAGATATCATTTTCAGCAGACCGCTCTGGCAAAGCAGTTTCCTTTTATGGGTGCAAATGATCTGTGGAAAGGCATGGGCAAATTAGATTCCAATGAGGAATTATATGACGTCCTGAACTCAGGCTCTTTAAGTATAGGATTTGTAGGAGGGGCAAATGCAATGTATGCACTTTTCGACACTGATCACAGTAACAGTGAGTTGGCATACAGTACACTTTATAATACAGTAAAAATGATGAATGAAATAACTGATGAACTGAAGAAAATTCATAAACTGAATTATTCGGTTCTGGCAACTCCGGCTGAGAGCCTTGCAGGAAGATTTTTAAAAATTGATAAAAAAGAGTTCGGAGAAATTCCCAATGTAACTGATCGGGACTACTATGTAAATTCATTTCATATTGATGTAAAAAATGAAATAGGAATTTTTGAAAAAATAAAAAAAGAGGCTCCCTTTCATAATTTAACAAGGTCAGGACATATTACATATGTGGAATTGGACGGAGAAGCAAGAAAAAATATAAGTGTAATATTAAAAATAGTAAAAACCATGAAAGACAGCGAAATAGGCTACGGTTCAATAAACCATCCTGTGGACAGATGCAGAACATGCGGGACCGAAAGTATAATAAATGACGAATGTCCTGTATGCGGAAGTCGTGATATTTCAAAAATAAGAAGAATTACAGGATATCTTACAGGAGATCTGGATTGTTGGAACAGTGCAAAAAAAGCTGAAGAAAAAGATCGTGTAAAACATGGAATATAAATTAAAAGCATTTAATTGAAAAAGTAAGACAATCTGAAAATAGTAAAGGATGGTGATTTTTATGAATAAAAATAATAATGACTTCAGTCTGAGAATTTTAAAAACTTTTAAAGAAACGATAGTTGACGGAATCGGACTCAGATATTCCCTATATTTTTCAGGCTGTACTCACAAATGTCCCGGATGTCACAATGAAAAATCATGGAATCCTCTTAACGGTGAACAGGTTACTTATGAAATGCTTGAAACTATTGCAGAAGAAATAAACAAAAATTCCATTCTTGATGGTATAACCGTCAGCGGAGGAGATCCCTTATACAACCCTGTGGATATGCTGAAAGTCCTGAAATTTTTAAAGGAAAAAACAGGCAAGAACATATGGCTTTACACAGGTTATACCCTTGAAAATATAAAGCTTGATAAAAACAGAAAAAAATGTCTCGAATATATAGACGTACTCGTTGACGGACCTTTCATAAAAAGGCTGTATACACCTGAGCTTGAGTTCAGAGGAAGTTCCAATCAGAGAATTATTAAAAAAACTGATTTCGGAAAAATTCCCGCAGTTCAGAATCAGGAATGTAGACCGTAAATAAAAAATATAAAGCTGTCTTAATAAGTCAAACAGCTGTTCATAAACTATAAATAATGCATTTTAAATTTACAGAGAAATTGTTTCATAAAGTGGAAAATATATCAATTTATAAATTTTATATATTTTGCTGTTTTTATAAAAATATATAATATTTACAATTGGAAAATTATTTTTAATTTATGAAACAGTTTCTCATAAAAATTATAATATAATGTAAAATTACAGCTGAACATATTTTTCCGACTTATAAGACAGCTTTAAAACTAAAGAAATCCTATATTATCCGAATGTTATGTCAAGTTCAAGATCATCACTGTTCTCATTTTTCTCTTCAATAAGTACTTCATCCACCACCTCTTTTTTCAGTACGGACACTATTACTGCAGTTATAACTGTACCTATTGTTATTGCTATTATATATCCTATTTTATTTGTAACAACAGGTAAAACTATAAGTCCTCCCCAAGCCGCCTGACTTGTCGCTCCAATTAAAAGTGATACTACAGAAGCAGCTGCACCTCCTATCATAATTGAAGGAATTACTCTGACAGGATCTGCCGCAGCAAAAGGTATTGCTCCTTCAGTTATTCCTATACACCCCATTACAAGAGCGGCTTTCCCGGATTCACATTCAGCAATCGTAAATTTTTTCTTAAATATAAATGTCGCCAATGCCAGTCCTAAAGGCGGCGTACATACCGCTACCGCTACCGAAGCCATTAGTGAGGGGTTTGTGGGAATCATTGCCACAGCAAAGAAAAATGCGGTTTTATTAAGAGGACCTCCCATATCAAAAGTAATCATAGCTCCCAATATTATTCCCAGTATAATTTTCGAGCTGTTCTGCATACCGTTAAGCCATGCAGATAACCCTTCCATAAAAGCTCCTATAGGTTCTCCTATAAATAACAGTATGAGCATTCCTACTATAAATGTTCCTAGTAAAGGAATAATGAAAATCGGCATTACTGAACTCATAACTTTGGGAACCTTTATTTTTTTAAGATAATGAACTGTTATTCCTGCAATGATACCTGCTACTATTGCTCCCAGAAAACCTCCTCCTTTGGAGTTTGCCAAATATGCTCCTATCATTCCCGGTGCTATTCCAGGTCTGTCTACCATGGAATAAGCTATAAATCCTCCCAGCACGGGAATAAATAACGTAAGTCCCGCAATTCCTATATCAGACATATGTTTTAACAATCCCGTTTCAGGAACAGCCGCCTTTCCCGAAAACATTACTGCCAACGCCAGTAAAACTCCCCCTGCAACACAGAAAGGTATCATATATGAAACTCCGGTCATTAAATGCTGTTTTGTATTCTTCAATAAATCTAACATAATATTCTCCTTTTTTATTTTATTTTCATTCACTTTCCCGTATTCTTTCCGCTGCATTTATTTTTTATGTTCAGTTTTAAACTTTTTTACTTCTGTTTTTCAAAGCCTCCTCTATTTTTTCTATTAAAGTCGGTGCTTTTTTCACAAGGTCGCTTATACCTATTCTGACAATAGTCTTTCCTTTGAATCTTTCAGTATTTTTAAGTCCTATATCCGTTGTCAGAACTACTACATCTGCAGCATCTGCTTCTTCCTGCGTAATTTCATTTTCCAGACCTATCTGCCCCTGAGTTTCCACTTTAATTTCATGCCCTTTGGCAATAGCCGCTTTTTTCAGTGCTTCTGCCGCCATATATGTATGAGCTACTCCTGACGGACATGCTGTTATCCCCACTATTTTCATATTTTTCACCATTAATGAGATTACCTCATTTCCTTTCTATATTAATTTATTTCAAACTGCTCTTTCTCTTTCAGAATACTCTTTCATCAATTCCATTACCTGAGTCTTTGTTTCGGATTTATCCAGCCTTTCTCTGAACTTATCGTCCAATATTGCCGTAGACAGTTTAATTAAAATTTTCAAATGTTCTTCTCCTTCATTTTCATCTGAAACACCTATCATGAAAATATGACGTACTTTCTCATCTTCTGACCATTTTATTTCATTAGTAAGTCTGAGATAGGCAATTGAAGAGTGTTTTACATATTCACATTTTCCGTGAGGTATTGCGAATGAAAATCCTACTGCCGTCGCAAATATTTTTTCTCTTTCCCTTACAGAATCCGAAAAACCTTTTAAAGCTTCTTTTTCTCCATATTTTTCATTGTGAAGTCTTCCGTTTTCCGATATCAATTTTCCCATTACATTTAAAATTTCTTCTTTATTATTTCCTTTAAAATCAAGGCAAATAAGTTTTTCACTTATTAATTCTCTTATATCCATGTTTTTCTTCCTCTCAGATTTTATTGTCCTTCTATTTTTAATATACCCTGTTTTATCGTTTTGTCAAGTTATTTATTTATTTTTATTTTTTTTTATTATTTTTTATCTTTAATTCAAATAAAAGTACAGTACAACATAGTAAATACAAGGAAATATTGAATATAAACAGGAAGAAATTTTATTTTTATATTTCACTTTTCAATCTTGACGTATATCCCTTTAAATTAAAACATTCCACATATTTATCCAGAGATTCTTTCAATTTATATATTACATATTCTTCAGGGTTTATTCCTGCTTCTGCCAGATTTTCAAATAAATTTTTAATTTCCTTTTTCACAATATCATTGTTAAATGTGTAATGTCCGCTTATATCAGTTATTATATTTATTAACTCTTCATTTTGTAAAAGTTCCTCACTTGTTTTTGAAACAGTATCGTCAGTCATCCATTTTTCCCACCTTCTACTTTCCACTGCTTCCTTTCTTATACAGTTTTTCAGATTTGATTTTTCGGAAATCAGTTTTTCCTCATAAAGCATTTCTTCCAACTCCGCTAATTTCAAATATGCTCTTGTTTCCACAGTTCCGTATTCAGGAGCTACATTCATGGCAGTTATTCCCAATGCAGTATGTGCCAGAAGTATTCCTTCATCCTGATAATCTCCGTTATGTTCCTTTAATCCTACTCCGTATTTCTCCGCAACTGTCGAAAGTTTTTTTGAAGCTTCGGCATTAAAATGACCGATATTTTCCGTAAATCTTGTAAGTGTACCTGTCTGCCCTACTATAAAACACGGATGAGGCAGCTTTTTCCTATCCAGTTCTTTCATTAATTCCTGAATAAAAAACTCATAAGATTCTACTGAGGTAAGTCCTCCGTTTGTCTCTTCAGTTCCCACTTCATAGCTTATTTCAGGCAATCCCCTTGCTATTCTTTCTTTTTCCACATATTCTATCAATTCAACCGTTCTTCTCAGCACCACATCTACATCTATAGCTTTCCCCACTACATAAGGGTCTTTTGTAGGATCAATATGCAACAGATCAAATCCGTTTTCCAAATCTCCTATATATGACTGTTTCCCCAACTTCATTGCTTCATCTTCGGGTAAATGCTCCTTTCTCTCCTTATCTCTCTGCCAAGGCCCTCCGTGATCCCTGCATAAATAATAAAGTCCGTCAAATCCCACTTCATCTGCCGTATTTTTTATTGCATCTGAAAAAGCTTTCTGATCCCAGTTACATACATATCCTCCTCCAAGTTCCTTAGAATCCACCTGATTTCTGCTTGCTATGAACATTAAAGGAAAATCCTTTTCCTTAGCGAGTAAAATGCTTGCTTTTATAAGCATTTTAGACATCGGACCTATCCCCAGCATACATGCCCTGTCTTCTTTTTTCATTTTCAGACCCTTTTTTACAACTTCAGTCAATGTTATTTTACACATTTTCTGTTCCTCCTTTTGTATATTATTTACAAATTAATATATATTTTGTATTTTTATTTCACCATAAGTATACCTCATTTTTTTACAAAGTCAATATTTTTTGTAAAAATTATACAAAATAGAGAATTTTAATTAAAAATTTGAAAATAAAAAGGCAGTTTCCTCACAAATTAAAAATAATTCCCCGATTATAAATAATATATATTTTTAAAAACTGTACATTGTGATCGCTTCCTCATAAACACAGTTTTTTTGTAGTTCATACTCAATAGCTCTTACTACTGCCTTGAATGAATTTTTCTCACAAACACAGTTCTTTTTTCGGTTTCCGTAAATACACTTTTGCTGATGCGGCGGAAAACTTCCTTATAAGTATAAGATCTTTTGCAGTAAAGTTCATTTTCATTTCTCTAATTATCATCAAATGTTATTTATATGAATTTAATTATATTTATTTTTTTACCATTTTTGATTAATTTTATTTATTATAAACTTTTGATTTATTTCACCTACAAATATAAAAAAACGTCCAGTACCTGAGA
>JAUNKI010000035.1 GCA_030532815.1 Leptotrichiaceae bacterium | reverse complement strand
TAAATGTGGAAGACCCGAAGAATAGTACACGTTCAGGGATAATAGGCACAATATCTGAAGAAGGCAGTCATATAATAGGGAAGGTAGAAGGACGACAGCTAAAGACGGGGACAGAAGAAAAAGGACTTGAAAGTACGGGAAGAGCCACAAATGAATACTTTACCGATAAGTATAAGAAGAATGATATTCCCATAGAAGCAAAGTCAGACGGAAAAGATTACAGTAATGTTGATTTTGGTGAGAATGTGGGGGATGTAGCTATATTATATGAAGCTCCTGATAAAAATGGAAAAAGAAAAAGTGATGTTAATAGAGAATCTGCTATAGCTAATTATATAAATAATGTGAAAATACAAGCTGGTGAATATGCAAAATATTATGAAAATAAATTAGAAGAGATTACAAATTTATTTAAAACAGGAAAGATATTACAATATAAGAATTTAACTGATAAAGAACAAAAAGAAATTTTAAGAGTATTCTCTGAGGATAATATTGATGAACTTGGAATAGAGACACTAAAAGATGGCTCTAAAATAATAAAAATAATAAAAGAAAATAAAATTGACGCAAATGTAGATGAACTAACAAAATTTAAAACACTTGCTGTTCGTGATATAATAAAAAGTGATATCTCAATTTCTTATCAGACACCTTCTAAGTTAGATTCGGGAGATAAAAATTTAGATAAAATGTGGGATAAAACTTTTAAAGCTGTCAATTTTTTTACTCCAGAAGGAGCTGTTGATTCACCAAAAGATTTGTTAGACTTAGTGTATTATGATTTTAATCAGCCACTGGGAGAGTATATATATGGTATAGATATTAATACTAAAAAACCTTTAATCACTAAATATACGAAGAATACACCAATTGAAAATCATGAATTAGTAGCCCATCCTTATGATTTCGTAAATATAATGGGGAATTTTAAATTATTTAATAAAGAAGATGCTGAATATAAAATAGAAGGGAATGTAATGTATTTATCTGATCAGTATATAGAAGTAGAAGATTCAAATGGAAGAAAAAAAATTTCAGCACAGCCATTTTTATTTGATGGAAGATTAGGAAGTGAAGTCAATTCTACTTTAATTGAAGAATTGACAAATAGAAAATATAATGGTAATAGTAAATATAATAAAAGATTTCTTTATTCTCCTTTTTTAATAGATAAAGTAAAAATTTTTGATAACATAGAAGATTTTAATAATTTTTTTAAAAAAGGAGATAAAAAATGAAAAAAATAATATTATATTTACTGATAACTATTAACATATTTTCCTTAACTGATTATGAAAAGGGAATTTTGAAAAAAATAAAAAATGTAAATTATACTTGTAATACGGGAAAAGAGAAAATAATAGAAATAAATGGAAAAGATTTCAAAGGTCATATAAATAATAAGGGAGAATTTTATGGAGAGCTTAACTTTCCGGAAGAAGATGATATAAGATACTGTTTTTTAAAAAATGAGTACAAAGTATATTTACCAAAAAAAAAGAGATTTTATCTCAATGATTTTGAATTAAAAGTTGAAATTATAAAGCAAGAGGATGAAAAATTATATCAATATATAGATGACGGCTCCGTAACGGTTCTTGAAAAGAAAAATAGAAAATTTGAAAGAAAAGGAGGAATTTTATTATTAGAACCTGAATCATATAAATTTAGGGGAAGTATGAGAAATAAGAAAGAATTTTTTAAATATAACAAATTAAAAATAAATGAAGATGAAATTGATTAAAATATTAGGAGATAAAAAATGAAAAAAATAATATTAATATTTTTTATATTTTCTATTTTTCTATTTTCTGATGTAAATAAAAAATATATAAATATAATTCAAAATAATATTTCTTTTGTATGTAATTTTAAAAAAGAAGTAATTCCATTAATTGGAGAAAATTTTACAGGTTCTTATTATAAAGGAAAACCGTACGGTCTTTGGGAGTTAAAGAACGGAAAGGTAAAGCAATGTTTTCTTAATAAAGAAAGAAAGTATTATTATGAAGAAAAGTACTATATTGTCGATAATCCTTATTATTATTTAAAAATAAATTATCAAAATAGTATTTATATAATTAAAGATAAAAGAAATAAAAATAAAATTTTTTATTATGAAAAAAAGAATGGAAAATATATACAAAAAAAAGATGTTTTTGAAGAAATAAAATTGCCTAAACCTTTGTATAAACTGATGTATTTTAAAAGAGAAGCAGAATTAAAAATAAAAGGGGATTTTGAAGAAGAATTTAGAGAAATTTTGCAAAAAGAAAGATGATAAAATTTCTTCATATTGTCAAAGGAGAGGAAGAACAAAGTGTAACAGGATAGCGGGAATATGAGGGTGGCAATGAGCCCTCATGAACCCAAAAGATAAAGCTGGAAAAGAAACGATATTATTTTAACATAAGGAAAGTGAAATTTATGAATATAAAAAAAAATTAGAAAATGTATATTTTTACTTATTTAGAAATCAATCTAAGAGCAGAAGAGATAAGATGATAGATTTTATAGCTTTTTATGTTATTTTAGTTTTTATGAATTATCTTTTGAAAAATAGTTCAAATAATTTAATTTTAAAAAAGACTGGAATTTTTATCTATTTAAGTTTAGGATGTTTAATTTTATTGATAAATCAATCAATTTATTCTAAAGAAAAGCCTAATAAAAAAGAAATAATAGAGTTATTAATTGGAATATTTTCTCCTATTTTAATTTATTGTTTTAATCTATAAAGAGAAATATTTTTAACTTTGTATATAACTTATTTTATTTTCTTTGAGAGAAAAGAATTAGGTTAGGAAAAGTTTTGGGAATATGGAAAGTAAGCACAGGAGTTGCAGGAGGTATATTAAGTGCAGTAATAGGAAGAAATAGTAATACCACTCCAAATTCAACGGAGCCAGAAGAATTGTCTAAGCAGCAAATAATAATTGCAATGTCAGAAATAGAAAGAACCAGAGAAGTGACAGCTTATTTAATGGGATATAGTGAAGAAGAAATATTGAAGGGATTGACAAATAGTAAAAGTATAATAAAAAAGGAACTTGCAACAGCAAATAGTAGAGTGGTAGGCGAAAAAATAAAAAATATTAATGAGTTAAAAAATAGAATAAAAATGTATAATGAATATATTTCAAAATCAGGGCAGGCAAAGGTAGATGTTTATGTAACTCCGAGAAGGTTAAGACCAAAAATTACACCACTTACTCCAAAATCTATTAGACCATAAAATTAGGGGGGAAATATAATGAAAAAAGTAAGTAAGTTTTTAGAAAAAATATATTTATTTCTTCTCGTTCCAGAAAAAAAGAAATTTTTTTACTGGATAAACTATATAATTTCTTTTGTTATTATTCGTAAATTGGATAATATGATATTAAAAAATATTAATGGTGATGATATTATTCTAAAACGAACAGGAATTTATATATATAAGTGCATTATGTTTAATTTTACTATTAAATCAATATTTTTTTAGAGAAAGAAAACCGTTATTGAATGAATTGGTAATACTATGTTTTATAATTTTATCTCCAATTTTACTTTATATATTTTAGTATTATTTACTTTCCCGCATTGTCGAAGTTGACAAAGGAGGGAAAGACCATAACAGGATAGTGATAGTATGAGGGCAGAAATGAGCCCTCATTAATTCTTTTCCTGAAAAGATAAATAAAGGATTGTCCCGTAAATAAAAATATTAAGCTGTAAATATTATATACTACTGCCATTTTTATAAAATTAATAAAAATAACAGTCTGTAATTAAAAAATATATTACAGTTTAAAAATAATCTTCGGATTACGGACAATCCTTTATAATAATTCCGATTTGAAATTTGTAATTACTGCATCGGGACTAATGTATTTTTATTCTTTGTAAGTATCACACCTTTTAAACCAGCCTTCCAGCCATTTTTTTTCATTTCTTGAAGGATCCGAGTTGTTTACCCTTCTCTGCAGGACAAATTTTGCAGAATCACTGAATTCAGCAAGAGCTGCTTTACCTGAACCATTTCCTTTCATATTTTCAAGGACCTGAAGTAATCCCCAACCCTGTCCGTTGTATCTTTCATTAATATTTGTACCTTCTCCTTTAAAATTAACATAGTCGATTAAAGGATAAAGCCCGTTGGGAGAATTTGCTACCCTGTAAAACTGTTTTTTCACATTTTCCTTGTTTTGGGAAGCAGTCAGCATTTTTTCGAGGGAAGCTTCCAGACGTTTATAAATAAACTCAATCTGTATATCTTTAGTGCTGTACAGAAATTCCGTCAATTCTTCAATGTCGGCGTTTTTTTCTTCTTTCAGTTTCATGAGTTCTTCTCTGCTTGTCCATGGGGCATATTTATTTTTTTCAATAATTTCAGGTAATTTTACATTTCTGGATTTAAAATATTCTACAAGTGGAGGAAAACTTTCCTCGAAAATTCCCTTTTCATTTTTTTTGTACCATATAAAGTGCCCTATACCGAGAGAAGGGAAATTTTCTCCTGTATTCCAATGTACTAAATTACTTTTCAGACCTGAAGCTTCATTTTTAAAAACTTTTTCAGCTACTATATCCAGTTCTTTTTTTGAAATGGAAATTTCAGGTTTTTTAGAAGAAATCTTGGATTTTTTTACAGTTTTTACCGAAATTTTGGAAAGTGACTTTTTCGGCTGATTTGCGGGAGTGTGGGAAAATAACAAAAGTGGCAGTACAGAAGTAATGATTAAAACTTTTCTTTTAAATTTGGATTCCGGTTTTTTCATTTTAATTCCTCCTTAGGTTTTCTTTTATTTTACCATACTGAAAACAGAAAATACTATAATTATTTTTCATACTGGAAAAATAATTCAATATAATGTAAAATATAGAAAATAGTGAGAAAAACTGAAAAAGGGATTTTAAAAAATGAAAAAGGAAAATGAAAAAAATTTACTTAAAGAATTTTTCAGGCAGGATACGATAACATTGGCAAAGAATTTACTTGGAAAACTGGTAATAGTGAAAAATAAGGATAATATACTGTCAGGCTATATTACTGAAACTGAAGCATATCTCGGAATTATTGATAAAGCGTGTCACAGTTATAAAGGGAAAAGAACTCCGAAAGTGGAAGCGTTGTATAGGAAAGAGGGAACGGTGTATATTTACACAATGCACACTCATAAAATGCTCAATATAGTCGCATGTGAAGAAGGAAATCCTCAGGCAGTCCTTATAAGAGGAATAGAGCCTGTAGACGGACTGGAGATAATGGAAATAAACAGAGGTAAAACAGGTATCCTTGTAAGTAACGGTCCGGGTAAACTTACAAAAGCCATAGGAATAAATGATAAATTCAATATGTCCGAAATATCGGTTATAAATAAAAATACACAAAAAATAAATGAAAATACATTGTATATTAATTTCGGAATGAGCAGAACACCTGAAAAAATAATGAATTCTCCGAGAATAGGAATTCCTGATAAGGGAATATGGACTCGGAAGCCTTTACGTTTTTATGTTAAAGGAAATAAATATGTTTCCGGAATGAAAAAAGGAGATTTTAATGAAAAATGCTGGAAAGAACGGGAATTATAAAATAAAATTTAAAAAATCATAGAGAAATCTAATATTTATGAGTTATACTTTAGTAAAATTCACGATAAATATTAAATGCAGACAAATAATACAGTTAATAAAAAATAAAGCTATTAATAAAAAAAAGTTTGTGAATTATTGTTATATAAATAAATTTATTGGAGGATAAAATGAAAAATAAAATGAAACTTTTAGTTATTACCATATTGTGCGTTTTTGTACTTGCATGTGGAAATTCGGGAAAAAGCGGAAAGGTGGTATTTATATCTGAGGATAAGAAAATAAAGGTTTACGAATCCGAACTTAATTATGAACTGGAAAGAAATCTTGAAGCTGCGGGAGTTGAACTGAAAGAACTTCCTAAAGAACAGCTGGAACAGATGAAAATCAATATTGTGCAGAATATAGCCACTGCTAAGGCTTTTGCCCTTAAAGCGAAAGAAAAGAAACTTGATAAAAGTAAAAAATATACGGACGGAATAGAAATAGCCAAAGAAAATCTCCTTGCATCAGTTGTCATGATGGACAGGCTGAATTCCATAAATATATCTGATGATGAAGCAAAAAAAATATATGAAGCAAACAAGGCAAACTTTGAAAGACCTGAAGATGAAGTAAGGTTACAACTGATTGTTACTCCTGCAAGTGAGAAAAACAAAGCAGAAGAAGCTCTAAAAGAAGCAAAGGCAAATCCTGAAAAGTTCGGAGAACTGGTAAAAAAATATACTGGAGCTCAGAACGGATCCACAGGAGAAACTGATGTAATAAAAATGTCTGATCTTTCTGCAAAATATGCTCCTGTGAGTGAAGCGGTAAAATCCCTTAAAAACGGTCAGATAGCTGACAGTGTAATAGTAGTCGGAGATGAAGCTTATGTAGTAAAACTTCTGGAAAGATATCCTAAAGGAGTGGAAGCCTTTGATAAAGTAAAGGATCAGATAAAAGCCCAGATGAAAGCTGCAAAAAGACAGGAAGAAACACAAAGATTCATTGAAGACATTGCAAGGGAATATAAGCTGGATAAAATAAATAAGGAAACGGTAAAATTGTCCGAGTCCGGAAAGTAAAATTTTAAATATAAATATTAAAAAATATTTGAGAGGAAAATATATGATAAAGAAAAGTTATTTTATTATGTTACTGATGTCCGTAATTATGATTTCATGTACTGCAGGTGATCCTTATGCCGGTATCTCAGGTTCTACAGGAAGTTCAGGGACATCTAAAGGAGGAACGTCGAAGAACAACAGTTCAGTCGGAGAAGTAGACGGAAAATTTGATGCTACAGATCAGAAAATAGTTGCTTTTATTGATCAGAAAGTATATGAAGATGCGGCTCAGATTAAGCAGGTTACAGTAGAAAGTCTGAATAAGCTGTTAAAAGAAAAAAACATAAGAATGACAAAAAGAGAATTTCTTGCAAGAACGTATCAGATTATAAGGGACAACAATATGAATTCGTTTTATCTTGCTGCGGGCAGACTGCTTAATCAGCTGAAATAAAAGGATATTGAAAAACAGAATTTATAAAAAAGGAGGCGTAATATGAAGTTTTTAAAATTCCTGCTGATTTTAGTCGTAATCGGAGTAATTGCGGCTTTAGGATGTGTGATTTTTTCAAATAAAATTCTTTTTCATATGACAAAAACTGATAATACGGAATTTCAAAATCTGAGATTTTCAATTAAAGACAGAGAAATTTTATTTGACAATTTTGTATTGGGCGGAGAAAAATTAGGAAAAGGAAAAGCCAAAATCAGTTTAAAAGGAAGCGGTATTTTCGGGGCAGTACCGAAAGTAGAACTATCCGCTATGGAACTTCAGGAAGTGGATTTGCAGGCAGTATACAATGCACCTGATTCCAGAGTAGACGCTTTTCTTGAAAAAATCAATATTCCCATAGAAAATGAAAAATTCAGGAAAACAACAGAAAGTTATATAAAGGAAGCAATGTCAAAAATAGAGAGCCTCAACAGAAATATAGACGATTTTTCTCAAAATGTGAGGGAAAAAGTCAATTTGACAAATAAAATGAAACAGGATTATAACGGACTGGTAGACTTAAAAAGTAAAGCACAGAAATTAACGGAACTTAATAAGGAACTTAGTTTCCTTACAAAGGATATTAATACACAGAAAGAGAAAATAGGGAAAACAGTGTACGAAGTTGAAATTGAAAGAGGCACTGTTTTGGAAAATATTTCAGAAGAGCTTGTTAAGCTTGAAAGACTTATATCTTTAAATGATATTCAGAATATAAATTCGTACATATTTTTAGATAAAGGGAAAGAGATTTCCGCATCTTTGAATAAATCGTTAAAAGCCGTGAAGTTAATGAAGAAAATGGAAAATATTTCGGAAATTTCCATTTCGGATGTTTCAATAAATAACGGAGAAATGAAATTTAAGGCTTTGGGGAAAGAAAACAAAAATTCTTCAGGAGAAGTACAGATAAATAACGGAACAAAAGCTGAAATTAAGGAAACGGAAAAAGGTCATGAAGTAACTTATAATCAGGACACTTTGGAAATAAGAACATTATTCGGAGAAGAGCTTATTTCCGTTATAGAATATTCTAAAAATGATTTGATAGAAGGAAAATTGCTAAAGTTGGTTTCCGAGCTTATTTTTGAAAATAACAATGTCAGAAATATAAATAAAACGGATTTATCCGAAGAGGACAGAAAACAGCTTTCTGAAAAAATAGAAAATATGAAATCTTCACGTTATACCGAAATAATGACACAGTATGAAGACGAAACTTATGGAAGATGCGATAAACGGTATTTATGAAAAAGAAATGAAACTTAGCAAACTACAGAGGGAACTCCAATCTTTGAATACTGTTATAGATATAAACAATTTTGAAAATGCGGGAGCTGCTCAGAATACAGAAACGCTACTTCAGGAAAATACTGTAAATACAGATAATAAAGAAAATTCAGAGTCATCTTCAACAGCAAAAGATACAAAAAAAGAAATAAGCAAACTGTTTAATTAATATGTGGACAATATGCTGAAAAAGGGTAATATTATGAGACTTGACAAATTTTTAAAAATAACGAGAATAATAAAAAGAAGAACAGTGGCTAAAGAATTAGCTGATAACGGAAATGTTACAATAAACGGTGAAGAAAAAAAATCTTCCTATAGTATAAAAAAAGGAGATATTCTTGATATAAAATATTTTAACAGAAATATAAGAATACTTGTTAAGGATGTCCCGCCTGAAAACTTGAAAAAAGATTTCATCGATGAATATATTGAGTTAAAAGATTAAAATAAAAAAACATTTTATAAAATGAAAAATTAAAATAAAATAATAACGACTTTATTATTTAAATTATCCGAATCCTGTAAAAAAAGATTATTATTTTCACTTGTTTTTTGAAAATAATAGGGTATAATAGTTATTAGAAAAACATCTTATTTTTACAAGGAGAAGCGTATGAAAATAACAGATATCAGACTCAGACTCGGAAGAGGTTCTGAAGAAGGCGGGAAATTAAAAGCATATGTAGACATCACACTTGATGAAAGTTTCGTTGTACATGGACTGAAAATAATCGAAGGGCAGAATGGACTTTTTGTTGCAATGCCGTCAAAAAGAATGTCTAACGGAGAATTTAAAGATATAGCTCATCCTATTACTCCTGAATTAAGATCTGAAATGACAAGAGTAGTTTTGGAAAGCTACGAAAAAGAAAATACAGCAGCCGAGTAAATACAGAGTTTTAATAAATAGAATATAAATTGCTTGTTAAACGCCTATAATCAGAAATAGCCGGACATTTGTTTCAGTCCGGTTTTTTCATTGGTAAAATCTTTACAGAATTGTCTCATAATGTATAAAAATATATTAATCGTAAATTTTATATATTTTCTATTTTTATAAAATCAATAAAAACAGTATCTTTTATTTTTAAAAATATATAATATCTATAGTCGGAAAGCCGTTTTTGAATGATGGAACAGCTCTTTATAAAAAACGATTCAGTATAAATTTTACCGACACTTAAATCTGTGTTTACCGTAAAAATAAAAAAGATATTTTTACCTGTTTATTTTACGGATTTTTCACATTGTAAATTTGAATATTGAAAAGAAAAGCAATTAACGGTACGAGTTTAAAAACGGAAATAAGTCTTTACAAAAAAGTATTTGATAAACAAAATATTTTAAAAACAAACTTTCTGTTTTTTAAAAATTATGATATAATTGTATATAAAAAAATGAGGAGGTTAAATGGTTGAATTAATAAATGTCGAGAAAAACTATCCGAATTTTAATTTGAAAGTAAACTTTACAGTAAATAACGGTGAAATTTTCGGACTTATAGGGCAGTCCGGAAGCGGAAAATCCACCATTCTGAAAATGATACAGGGAATAATAAAGCCTGACGGAGGTCTGATAAAAATAAGAGAAAATACTGAGACAGCCTATATTTTTCAGGAATTTAACTTACTGTATAATAAAAATGTATTTAATAATGTGGCTTTGCCTTTGATGCTGAAAAAAACTTTTTCTGAAAAGAAAATAAATGATATTTTGAGATTTGTAGGATTGTATGATAAAAGGAAAGCTTACCCCTCTTCTCTAAGCGGTGGAGAAAAACAGAGGGCTGCCATAGCGAGAGCCTTAGTGTCGGAGCCGAAATTATTATTATGTGATGAGGTGACGGCTTCTCTGGATAAAACGGTTAAAGAAGGAATACTTGACTTATTTGAAGAAATAAACAGACAGTACGGAGTCACTATCTTAGTCGTAACTCATGAGCTGGAAGTGATAAAAAGGCTGTGTGACAGAGTTGCCGTAATAGAAAAGGGAAAAATATCTGATATATTTAATATTGAAAAAAAAGAATACAGTAAAGGAAATATAAATTATACCGATTATGTAAGGGAGGTACTGAAATGATGGATATCGAACTGTTGACGGCAATAAAGGATACCTTTGTCATGGTTTTTATACCTGTTTTATGTGCGGTTTTTCTTGGAATCCCTTTAGGAGCTGCGGTTTTTCTCACTAACAAAGGCTCCGTAAAAGAAAATATGTATATAAACATACCTTGCAATGCATATATAAATATAGTGAGAAGCTTTCCGTTTCTTATATTTGTCGTTGTCCTCATACCGTTTACGAGACTCGTGTTCGGTACGGCTTTTGGTCTTCTGCCTGCGAGCTTTCCCATATGTTTTGTCGGAGTAGCCTTATATGCCAGATTTGTAGAGCAGTCATTTTATGATGTTGACAGCGGAATAATAGACGCGGCTTTATCCATGAAAGCGACACTGTTTCAGACAGTATGGCATTTTTTGCTTGTGGAAGCAAGAAGCAGTCTTGTTTTAGGACTGACTTCATCGATTATAAGTTTTATTTCATATTCTACCGTTATGGGAGTAGTCGGAGGCGGAGGAATAGGAGATTATGCCATGAGGTACGGATATAATGAATATAACTATGCTTTAGTTTATAAAGTGGTAGCTATAATGATATTTATAGTATTTTCCATTCAGATATCGGGAAATGGAATTGCAAAAAAATTAGATAAGAGAAGGAGAACAAACTGATGTTGAAAAGAATATTGTTTTTATTAGTTTTATTTGTTACAGTAACCGGATTTGGAAATGATAAGGTCATTAAGGTGGCTGCGGCAGGTTATCCTATGGATCGGATTGTCAGAATTGCGGCGGAAGATTTGAAAAAACAGGGATATGATGTGAAAATAACGTTATTGACGGACTATGTTACTGCAAATGTGGGATTGAATGCCGGAGATTTTGATGCGAATTTTCATCAGCATGAGCCGTTTATGCAGGTGTTCAATCAGAAAAATAACGGAAAACTTGTAAAAATAAGAGGAATTTATGATGTTTACGTAGGATTTTATTCAAAAAAATACAGAAGTAAGGCTCAAATTCCCAACGGAGCGAGAACAGCCATTCCGAACGATCCTACAAATCAGGACAGAGCATTGAGAATATTGGCAAAAGAAGGATTAATAGATTTAAAGGCGAAAAACGGTTTATATACTTTAAATGATGTAATAAATACGAAGAAAAATCTTAAATTTATGGCGGTTCCTATTCCTTCTCTTGTACAGGCTTATCAGGAAGCCGATCTGGCTTTCAACTGGCCTTCACATATGCTGAAAATAGGTGTGTATGTAAAAAATGCACTATTTACTGAAAGAGGAGCGGCGGGAAAATATGCAGTGAGCCTTGTAGCCAGACAGGATAACAGAAATAGTAAAAAAATTCAGGATTTGACAAGAGCGATGACTTCTGAAAAAGTAAGAAAATTTTTAAAGGAAAAGTATTCCAATGAAGGATTTCCTGTATTTTAAATAAAACGGGAAAAAACAAAATTCCATGAAAGCGGATAAAATTAATTCTGTTTTTTATGGAATTTTTACTTTTTCATTATAAGTATGATATAATTAGTTTGAAATAATAAGATAATAGCAGCAGTTATATTTACATAGGGTGTCTTAAAACTGTCAGATAACGGATTTTTAACAAAAATTTTAAAAGTTGTAAATAACGGAATATGGGTTTTATTATGACTCTGTTAATTTAAAAAGTAAAAAGGAGATTGAAAATATTGTAGATTTTGAGTTTTCAGACACACTCTAAGACAGACGAAAGGAAAAAAATGAAATTAATTGTCGGATTGGGAAATCCCGGAGAACATTATAAGCTTACAAGGCATAATATAGGTTTTATATTTATAGATGAATATTTGAAGGAAAATGGAATAAATGATATAAAAGAAAAATATAAATCTGAATTTATTCAGACAAATTATAAGGGAGACAGGGTTTTTTATCAGAAACCTCTCACATTTATGAATTTAAGCGGGGAAGCAGTGGGAGAAGCAGTAAGATTTTTTAAAATAGACCCTGAAACGGAGCTTTTTGTCATTTATGACGATATGGATATGGAATTCGGAAAAATAAAAATAAGAAAAGACGGAAGAGCGGCGGGTCATAACGGAATAAAATCCATAATCAGTCATGTAGGAGAAAAATTTGTAAGAATAAAGTACGGTATCGGAAAGCCCAAATCAAAAGATGAAACAATAGGTTATGTTTTAGGAAAATTTACTCCTGATGAAAAAGAAGTGTTAAAAGAAAGTAGGGAAAAAATTTTTAATTTAATAGATGATATAAAAAATGAAATGACAATAGAAAGATTAATGAATAAATATAATACCAAATGATTGAAATATAGAAAAATATGTCAGAGAGAGATTTAAATGAAAAATCCGTATTATTTTATTTTTATTTTTCCGTGAAAAAAAATGTTACGGGTAGTACAATATGAAAAATTTCTGAAATTTTATAGTTATAAAGAAATAAAAAATAACGGAAATTTTTAAAATTACAATAGAATAAAAATAAAATTGCCGATTAAAGAAGGCTGATAGGAGTCAAAAGACTACAAACCGCCTTAATAGAGTCTGTTTCATAAAGTATAAAAACATATTCGGTCATAAATTTTATATGTTTTTCTGTTTTACAAAATCAGTAAAAATATTATTTTTTAATTTTTAAAAATATACAATACTCAATGGTCAAAAAACTGTTTTTGACTTATGAAACAGTTTCGATACAGTTGAAGAAGCTGAAGTACGGTAAATTTAACAAATATTACAGGTTAATCCGAAAAAGCATTCATTTAAGTAAAGAATAAAGTTATATATGAAGGAAAAATATGAAAAAATTCAAACTTGAAAAACAATATCAGAGAATGAAAATATCCCAATATTTAAGGGAAGTTCAAAATTACTCAGGGAGAAGTCTGAGAAATGTGGAAGTATTTTTAAACGGAAAACAGGTGAGGACAACAAAAAAACTCCCGTCAGGAGGAATACTGAAAGTAGTCGAAAAAAATAAAGGAACGGACATAAAGCCTATAAAACTTAGTTTGGATATAGTATATGAAGATGATGATCTGCTCATTGTAAATAAGGAACCGTTTTTATTGACACATCCTACACAGAAAAAGGCAGATTTTACCCTTGCAAACGGAATAGTTCATTATTTTAGAGAAAAATACGGAGAAGAAAGGATACCGAGGTTTTACAACAGATTGGATATGAATACATCGGGCCTTATAATTATTGCTAAAAACGGTTTTGCTCAGGCATTTCTTCAAAATTTTTCAACTTTTGAAAAAAAATATTTGGCAATAGTTGAAGGAATTATGGAAATCGACAGGGAGATTATAATTGAAAAGCCTATTTATAAGGACGGAGATAAACTGGAAAGAATAATAGATGAAAGAGGTCAGTATGCAAAAACGTCTGTAAGACCTTTGCGGAAATATATCGAAAAAAATGTTACATTAATTGAATGTGAGCTGTTTACAGGAAGAACACATCAGATTAGAGTACATTTAAAGTCCGTAGGGCATCCGATAACAGGAGACGAACTTTACGGTAAAGGAGTGAACTCGGAAAAAGGTATAAACAGGCAGTTTCTCCATGCTTATAAAGTAAAATTTACTCATCCTTCAAAAAATGAGGAAATTGAACTGGAAATACCTATTTTTGAAGATATGAAAAAGTTTCTTGAAGATGAATGGCAATAAAGCTGAAAATACGGTTTTTGAAACAGTAGTATGTTTCGGAAAGGATTTAATATGACAATAGTGAATAAAATTAAGGAATTGCGGGAAAAGTATCCTTATAAAACGGCGTTGGTTGATATAACAACAGGAGACAAACTTACTTTCAGCCATATGGATATAAAATCTGACAGAATCTGCACGTATTTTGAAAAAAGTGGTTTTCGGAAAGGAGATAAAGTTGTAATTTTTATGCCTGTGGGAGTGGAGTTTTATCTTATTTTGCTGGCGATTTTAAAAATGGGACTGATTGCGGTAATTATAGATATTCATACAGAGCCGGAGTATATGAACAGATATTGCGGAATAGTTTCTGCTGAAGGTATAATAACTGATAAAATGACACTTTTAAAAGGGATTTTATTAAAAAATATAAGAAAAATAAAGAAAAAGATCAGTTATAAAAAAATGATTGAAAATTCTGAAAATTTACCTGTTTTTAAAAGGAAAAAGCCTAAAAAATATGAAAAGGAAGAAAAGGAAATTGATGAAAATACTCCTGCACTTATAAGCTTTACCGATAAAAATATTGAAAATCCTAAAATTGTTGTGAAAACTCACGGATTTTTCATTGAGCAGTATAACATTCTG
>JAUNKI010000034.1 GCA_030532815.1 Leptotrichiaceae bacterium | reverse complement strand
GATAAAAATGGATAAAGTAAAATCACCTGTGGAATATAAGAATATACCGGAAAATCCCGGTGTTTATCTGATGAAAAATAATAAAGGAAAAATTATATATGTAGGAAAAGCCAAAAATCTTAAAAACAGAGTTTCGTCCTATTTTAAAAATATAAGTTCTCATAATGTGAAAACAGCCGAACTTGTGAAAAATATTTCAGATATAGAATTTTTTATATGCAAAACTGAAGTGGAAGCTCTAATTCTGGAAAATAATCTTATAAAAAAAAACAGACCCAAATACAATATTTTACTCAAAGATGAAAAAACATACCCGTACATAAAATTTACAAAGGAAAAGTTTCCCAAAATAGAAGTTGTAAGAAGTACAAAAAAATTAGATGAGAAAGCCGATTATTTCGGACCTTATCCTATGGGGATTTTTTTTGCGGTTAAATCTCTGCTTAAAATATTTCCCGTAAGAGACTGTAACAGAAATATGGAAAAAGTCACAAAACCGTGTCTTAAATATTATATGAACACATGTACAGCTCCTTGCCTTTATAAAAATATTGAAAAAGAATACAATGAGGATATAGAAAATTTTAAAAATTTTCTGAAAGGTCATCAAAACGAATTAATTGATAATCTTGAGAAAAAAATGAAAAATTTCAGTGAAAATATGGAATTTGAAAGAGCCATTGCCGAAAGGGAAAAAATAACGGCACTGAAAAGAATGCTGCAAACTCAAATTATAGAGTATAGTAAGGAAATAGATGAAGATGTATTTATATTTGAAGAAGCGGGGGAAACTGTATTTTTATGTGTACTGAATATAAGAGAAGGAAAAGTTATAAATAAAAATCATATAAAAATTTCCCTTGAAAGAAGTCAGGAAGACAGTCTCTTTGAGAGACTTATAACTTTATACTATGAAAAGAGAAGCGTACCGAAAAATATAATATGTGATGTGAAATATGTTCAAAATGAAAATCTTATAAGAGAATGGGCTAAGATTGAAAGAAAAAAAGAAATTAAATTACATTTTCCCAAAATAAACAGCAGACGTCAGCAGCTTCTGGAAATGGGGTATCTGAACCTGAATGAAGAAGTTGAAAAACATTTCAGACAGAAAAAAATTATTCAGGAAGGGTTGCAAAAATTGAAAATCGAGTTACAATTAAAAGAGCAGCCATTCAGAATTGAATGTTTTGACATTTCAAATATTCAGGGAAAAGATGCCGTTGCGGCAATGACTGTGGCAATAAACGGAGAACCTGAACCGAAAGAATACAGACATTTTAAAATAACTGTAAAAGATACTCCGGATGATTTTTTAATGATGAGAGAAGCATTGACAAGGAGATATTCAAAGCTGCCTTCTGAAAATTTTCCCGACTTAATTCTTATAGACGGAGGAAAAGGTCAGCTCGGAATAGCTGTGGATGTTCTGGAAAAATTGGGAAAAATGGAATATACCGATGTGATAAGTATTGCAAAAAAAGAAGAGGAGATTTTTAAAAGTTATGAAAGTATTCCATATATTTTTGAAAAAAATGATGAAACTCTTAAAATTTTACAAAGATTAAGAGACGAAGCCCACAGGTTCGGAATAACTTATCACAGAAAACTGAGAAGTAAAAGAAATATAAAAAGTGCATTGGATGATATAGAAGGAATAGGACCAAAAAGGAAAAAGGAGCTTATACGCAAATTCGGAACAGTAAGAAATATAAAAAATGCCACTATGGAAGAACTGACTGAAATAGTTCCTGAAAAAGTAGCATTTTCCATAAAGGAAAATTTATAAATATAACAAAACGGATATTATTAGTGAAAATATAAAAAAATTAAAAAGGGAGGAAGTTTTGAAAAAAATAGGAATAATTTTAATGATCAGTATAAATATGCTGAGTTTCGGAATATTTGATAAAATAAAATCCGAAATAAAGCTGAAAGAAGAAGAAACACCGAGATTTAAAGAAATAAAAGTTATTGTAAACGGAAAAGAAAAAATGAGAAAAGTTATTCCGGGAAAATATCAGATAAATCTGTTTGAAATAAACTATCCTACTGATGTATTCGGAAAAAACAGATTTTATAATGATTTTAATAAAGTACTTGAAAATATTAATAAAAATAAAAAGTACTCATTACTTCTTGAAAAGCGTTTTTATGATGATATGCAGAAAATAAAAACAGATGAAATGAGCGAGGAGGAAAAAGTTCTTGAACTTCCCGCTTCTTCTCTTGACGGATATGGAATACAGGAACTGTCGGCTTTGTCAAAAGATCTGAATGTCAGCCAATATGCAGGAACGGATCAGGAATATCTGAACAGGCAGATTTACGTGCTTTACAAGTTGTTGGGAAAGAAAGATTTTAATTCGGGAAATGTGTATTCAGAATTGGATAAGGAATTTCTGATTTCAGAACTGAAAGAAAAAAGAAAAAAAATTGTGAAAAATTTTGAAAATTCAAATTTTGAATATTTTGTAAAAGAAAGTTATGATAATATCGATTTCAGAAAGTTTCAGGATGATTCAGTATACAAATTCGATAAAGATATTGTAATTTCAGAAAAAATCGAAGATCAGGCATTACTGCCTGAAATAAAAAATAACCTTTACTTAACGGATTTTCCTTCTGAAATAACTGAGGAACTTGCAAAAAATAATTTAAAGCTGAAAAGAGAAATTCTGCTTATTGAAAATGACAGATTTCACGGCTATACTTATAATGAAAATAATACGGTTGTTTTCGTAAACGGAAAAAATCCGGAATATTACTATAATGATTATAAAATAGATGTAATTCTTAAAAGAACGGATATTCTGGAGCTGTTGAAAACAAGTTCAAATTATTATGTTTCAGATTTTTTTAACTAAAATCGGAGAATTAAAGTTAAAACAATATTTATATAGTTTTTTAAATTTAAGGTAGGAGGAAATATGAGTGACTATATTTTGGAAATGAAGAACATGAGGAAAGAATTTTTAGGCGGGAAAATAGTCGCTAATGATGATATCACTCTAAAAATAAAAAAAGGTGAAATTCATGCAATAGTAGGAGAAAACGGAGCCGGGAAATCTACACTTATGAAAATACTTAACGGTCTTTATTCACCTACATCGGGAGAAATATATTATAAAGGAAAGAAAACCGATATAGCAAGCCCTTCAATAGCTGCAAATCTCGGGATAGGAATGGTTTATCAGCATTTTATGTTAGTTGAAACTTTAACTGTTGCTGAAAATATGGTATTGGGCTTTGAACCGAAAATAGCGGGAACGTTTTTTGATCTGAATGCTGCAAGAAAGCAGGTAAAGGAAGTTTCTGAAAGATACGGGCTGAATATTGATCCAGATGCAAAAGTATCAGATTTATCCGTCGGGATACATCAGAGAATAGAAATATTGAAAATATTATTTAAAGGTGCGGAACTGCTTATATTTGACGAACCGAGTGCGGTACTTACTCCTCAGGAGGTTACGGAACTTTACGGAATTATGAGAAACCTTGTAAAGGAAGGAAAAACTATAATATTTATAACTCATAAGTTACAGGAAGTTCTTGATTTGTCAGATAATATAACAGTTATAAGAAAAGGAAAAGATGTAGGAAATTTGAAAACTTCCGAAGCTACGAAAGAAAAAATCGCAAATATGATGGTGGGAAGAGTGGTACTTTTTGAAGTGAAAAGACCCGAAGTAAAACTCGGAGTCCCTGTAGTAAAAGTGGAAAATATGGTAGTTAAAGATGAAAATAAAGTAGACAAGGTAAAAGGAATATCTTTTGAAATAAGAGAAGGTGAAGTTTTAGGAATTGCAGGTGTTGAAGGAAATGGACAGACAGAGCTGATAGAAGCTCTGGCAGGTCTCAAGAAAATTGAAAGCGGAACGTATTCGATTTGCGATGAAAACCTTGAAAACAGAACTCCAAAAACAATAAAGGAAAAAGGGCTTTCGCATATACCTGAAGACAGACACAAGAGAGCGACTATCAATGATTTTACCATTGAGGAAAATATGGTTCTGGGACTGCAGGATACATATCAGAAAGGCATGCTGCTGAATTTTCAGGAAATAGAAAATAAAACAAAAAAGAACATGGAAAAATATGACATAAGACCTTTAGACGGGAAAATCAAGTTTGGAGGATTGTCAGGAGGAAATCAGCAGAAAGTTGTTGTTGCGAGAGAACTTGAAAAAGAAAATAAATTTATAATAGCTGCCCAGCCTACAAGAGGAGTGGATATAGGAGCTATTGAAATGATACATAATACAATTTTAAATGAAAAAACAAAGAAAAAGGCAATAATGCTGGTTTCAGCAGAATTGTCCGAAATAATGGCACTAAGTGACAGAATAGCCGTAATGTATTCAGGCAGAATTGTCGGAGTGCTGGACAGAAAAGATGCGACAATGGAAAAACTCGGTATACTGATGGCAGGAGGAAAATTAAATGACTAAAAAGTTAAAAGAATTTTTACCGTCAATAATAGCGGTTCTTATTGCTTTGACTATTGGTGGAATAATAATGATATCAAAAGGGGTAAATCCGCTGTTTGCTTATACGGATATGGCAAAAGCTGCATTTTATCAGGCTTCTCCCAAAGCCCCATTTTTAAGCGGACTGGCAAAGACGCTATTTACAGCGACACCTCTTATATTTTCGGCACTTGCGGCAATGGTGGCGTTTAAAGCGGGACTGTTTAATATAGGAGCACAGGGACAGATGATAGCCGGAGGTCTGGCAGCGACATTTTGGGCACTTACATTTAAAAATTATGTTCTCGGAAATGTAGTCATAGTTTTAATCGTTGCTATGACGGCAGGATTTTTATGGGCAGGAATTGCAGGATTTTTAAAGTCCAGATTCGGTGTAAATGAAGTAATCAGTACGATAATGCTTAATTATATTATTATAGAATTTCAGAACTATTTACTGAACGGAATACTTAAAGATCCTATATCGGGAAGTACCCAATCCCCTAAAGTGTTTGAAGGGGCAAGACTGCCTCTCATGTTCGCAAAGATAACAAAACAGAACTTGAATCTCGGTTTTATAATAGGTATACTCCTTGTTATAGGAATACATTTTTTCTTTAAATATTTTAAAAAAGGATATGAAATAAAAGCAGTAGGATTAAGTGAGACTGTTGCTGAAAATTCAGGAATAAATCCGAAAAAAATAATGTTTCTTGCAATGGGGCTGGCAGGAATCTGTGCAGGTTTGGGAGGTGCAGAAAGAGTACTGGGAGGTTCCGCACAATATGCATATACCGAAGTCATAATGGGAGATGCAGGATTTACAGGACTTGCAGTAGCATTACTCGGAAAAAACAATCCTTTCGGAATACTTATAGCTGCAATTTTTTATGCTGCACTTGATGTAGGAGGTCAGACACTTCAACTGAGATATCAGGTGGACAAAGAAATAGTCCTTATTATACAGGCTTTAATAATAATTTTTGTGGCATCGGAAAATTTATTCAAATTCTTTATGCAGAAAAGAAAGGAGAACTGATGAACATACTTGAAATTCTAAAATCTTTAACTGAACAGACGATAACAATAGCGGCACCCATAATGATTACTGCTGTAGGAGCATGTATCGGAGAGCGAAGCGGTGTAGTAAATATAGGTCTTGAAGGAATAATGTTAAGCGGAGCATTTGCCACAACAGTTGTAAATCTTTCAACGGGTAATCCTTATCTGGGGATAGTGGCAGGAATAATTACAGGGGGATTGATTTCCCTTATTCATGCCGTGATCAGTATAAATTTAAAAGGAAATCAGATAATAAGCGGAGTAGCAATAAATTTATTTTCAATAGCTACAACATCATTTCTGATAAAGACGATATACGGAGTAGCGGGAACTACCCCGCCTGCCGATAAGCTTGCAGATCATAGAATTATACTGGTTTTAATGTACGGAATTGCCATAGGAACTCATTTTTTCCTCTTTAATACGGTAACGGGATTGAGAATAAGAGCGGTAGGAGAGCATCCGCTGGCAGCAGATACGGTAGGAATAAGCGTATATAAAATAAGATATCTGGGAGTTATACTTTCAGGAATGTTTGCAGGATTTGGAGGAGCATACCTGACATCAGTGGTACTCAGATCCTTTTCAAATAATATGTCTGCAGGAAGAGGATTTATGGCAATGGCTGCCATGATTTTCGGAAAATGGAACCCTTTGGGAGCAATATTTGCAAGTTTGCTGTTCGGTTTCGGACAGGCTTTTTCAGATTATGCGAAGACAGTGAAACTGCCGATACCTCAGCAGTTTCTGACTATGATACCGTATGTATTGACATTGCTTGCCTTAGTAGGTTTTGTCGGAAAAGCGAGAGCACCGAAAGCATCGGGACAACCTTATGAAAAATAATTTAAAAAAATAAAGAATATATTAAATTAAGTGTATTTATATTTTGAAATATACAGGAAAATGGTAATAAAATATAAAAAATTAAAGTACAAAGTAAAAAGCTGAAAAAGCTATTCTTAATTTTCGGAATTTTTTCAAAATATAAAAAATATGATAAATAATATTTGAAAAAATAAAAAAATAGGGTATAATTTACTATAAATATACATAAAAAACAGGAGGATTTTAAAATGAAAAGAATTGTAACAGTTTTCGGTATTATGGCTGCACTGCTTTTATTTGTGGCCTGCGGAGGACCAAAACCGGCAGAGGGAGAACAGAAAAAAGAAGAAACAAAGACAACAACTGAAAAAACAGATGTTAAAAAAAGTGTTGCCGTAGTTTATTCAACAGGAGGAAAAGGTGATAAGTCATTTAATGATGCGGTTTTCAGAGGATTGGAACAGGCACAGAAGGAATTGGGTATTACATTCAAGGAATATGAGCCTAAGGATCCTGGTGCAGAATCTAAGGATGCTCTGGAAAGATTTGCCGAAACAGGAGAATTTGACCTGATTATAGGAGTAGGATTTACAATGAGAGATTCTATGCTGGCAGCGGCAGCGGCGTATCCTGATCAGAAATTTGCAATAATTGATGAAAATACTAATGATATAGCAAATGTGGCTTCAGTAATGTTCAAAGAGCATGAAGGTTCATTCCTTGTAGGAGCTTTGGCAGCAATGATGAGTAAAACAGGAACTGTAGGTTTTGTCGGAGGAATGGAACTTCCTTTAATTAAAAAATTCCAATTCGGATTTGAGCAGGGAGCAAAATATATAAATCCGGATATAAAAGTTTTGTCAGTTTATATAGGAGGAAACAGTGCATTTAATGATCCTGCATCTGCAAAAACTAAAACGGAAACTTTAATTCAACAGAAAGCGGATGTTGTATATCACGCGGCAGGAGGAAGCGGAGCAGGAGTATTTGAAGCTGCAAAAGGCAAAAATGTATATGCAATAGGTGTTGATTCCAATCAGGACGGATTATTTCCGGGAACAATCCTGACATCGATGATGAAATATGTAGATACTGCTACATTTAATCTTATTAAAGATACTCTTGAAGGAAAATTCCCTACTCAGCATCAGGAATTCGGAGTAAAGGAAGGGTATGTAGGAACTACTGAATTTGAATTTACAAAAGATAAAATCGGAGAAGAAAATATTAAAAAACTTGAACAGATAAAACAAGATATAAAAGATGACAAAATAGTAGTTAAACCTACTTTATAGTTAATTATCTTAAAAGTCTTGAACAGAAATGAAAGCAGGATTTACTATCCTGCTTTTTTCGACTAAAAGTTAACTTTAAAAAAGGAGAATTTTAAAATGAGAGTAGTAGATTTAATAGAAAAAAAAAGAGACGGAAAAGAACTTTCAAAAGAAGAAATTTCATTTCTCCTGAATGAATATTTAAACGGAAATATGCCTGATTATCAAATGTCATCATTTTTAATGGCAACATATTTTAATGATATGACGGCAGATGAATTACTTGAATTTACAATGGTAATGAGAAATTCAGGAGATACAATAGCATTTGATGATATAGAGAGATTTTTAGTGGATAAACACAGTACCGGAGGAGTAGGAGATAAAGTCACCGTTGTTCTGACTCCTATTCTGGCAGCATTAGGTATGGGAACTACGAAACTTTCAGGAAAGGGACTCGGACATACGGGAGGGACAATAGACAAATTTGAATCCATAAAAGGATTTAAGTTTTCAGATACGAGAGATGAACTGGTTTCCATAGCCAACAAAACAGGGATAGGACTTATGGGATACAGTGACAGAATTGTTCCCCTTGATAAAAAGCTGTATTCTTTAAGGGATGTTACGGGAACCGTACCGAGTATTCCTCTTATAGCAAGCAGTATTATGAGCAAAAAGCTGGCAATACAGTCCGATGTTATAATATTGGATGTGAAAGTAGGCGACGGTGCTTTTATGAAAAATAAGAAACATGCGGAAGAATTGGCAAAAAGAATGATAGAAATAGGAAAAGGTGCGGGAAGAAAGGTGAAAGTCGTTTTGAGTAATATGGACGAACCTTTGGGGTATTCCATAGGAAATGCAAATGAAATAATCGAATCTATTGAAACATTAAAAGGAAAAGGTTCGGAAGATTTAAAGGAAGTAGTTTATACTATAGCTTCCCTTGCCCTGAAAGCAAAAGGGGAAATAAAAAAATTAGTCGAAGGAAAAGAAAAAATAGATAAAGTAATAAATGACGGTTCGGCACTTCAGAAACTTTCAGAATTTATAAGTGAAAGCGGAGGAGACGGTAATCTTGTTAATAATTACAATCTTCTTCCTCAGGCAAAGTATATGCTTGAAGTATTTTCCGAAAAAGACGGTTATATTTCAAAAATAAAAGCTGAAGAAATAGGAAAAGCGGCTATGATAATAGGAGCAGGAAGAGCAACTAAAGAAGATATAATCGATCATGCAGCAGGAATAAAAATATTTAAAAAAGTAGGAGATAAAATTTCAAAAGGAGAAAAAATAGCTGAAATATACTATAATGACAGTAAAAATATCGAAACTTCAAAAAATATGATTTTAGATGCTTATGTAACTGATAGTAAAGAAATCGGTAGACAAAAAGCAATTTTAGAAATAATAGAATAGTGCGAGAAATTAAAAAATAAAATATATAAATTTATATATCGCAGTATTAATAATCAGTCTTTATATGAAAGAAACAGTTTTTCAGTAAATCTGATTTTATAATTAATGAGAAAATATAAAAGCAAAAATAAAGAAAGCGATTTTATATATTACTGAAAATAACAGATTATCCGAAAATTATAATAAAATGAAATTTAAAATTAAAGTGTGCAGGAAGATTGATAAAAGTGGCTTGACTTTTATTTCAAATGTGGTATAATACTTTTGAGATTCTAATAAGATTGTAGTATCAAATGTATTAACCAAAAACCCCTGTGCTAGCAGGGGTTTTTCTATTATAGTTCTTATTTCCTTCTATTTCTTCTTTTGATAAGTAAAATTATAAAGTAGACAAGTAAATTAGAAATAATTGAAATAAAAACTTCTAATAAGATATGAAGTATCATTTATACAACCTCCTTTCTACTCTGATACTGAGAGTGAAAGTCTAAATAAATCATGCTATATTTTAAATTAAATTTCTACAATTTTTTAATAAATTTTAATGATAAAAATAAAAATTAAGAAAGGAAAAGAAAAATGGAAATAAATAAATATATTGATCATACTATTTTAAAAGCAGTAGCACAAAAGAAAGACATAAAAAAACTATGTGATGAAGCAAAAGAATATAAATTCTTTTCTGTATGTGTAAACGGAGCAAATGTGAAATATGCCTATGAACAAGTAAAGGACAGTGATGTAAAAGTTGCGGCAGTTGTAGGATTTCCTTTAGGAGCAATGGAAAAGGAAGTAAAAGTATTTGAAGCCAAAAAAGCTATAGAGGACGGAGCCTCCGAGATAGATATGGTTATAAATATAGGAGCATTGAAAGACGGGGAATATGACTATGTCGAACAGGAAATAAGGGAAATAAAGCAGGCAATAGGAGAAAATATACTGAAAGTTATAATTGAAACATGTTATCTGACTGAAGATGAAAAAAGAAAGGCATGTGAACTGTCATTAAATGCAAAAGCCGATTTTGTAAAAACTTCTACAGGATTTGGTACGGGAGGAGCAACTTTTGAAGATGTCGCACTGATGAAATCCGTAGTGGGTGAGAAAGCTCAAGTAAAAGCAAGCGGTGGAGTTAAGGATCTTGAAACTGCAAAAAAATATATAGAACTGGGAGTTACAAGATTAGGAACAAGTTCAGGAATAGAAATAATAAAAGGAATGGAAGTTGAAGAGGGAAAATATTGATAAACTGTAAAAAAAATTAGATTCCAGAGTTAATGAAAGAGTTATTTTTATGGTTAAAAAAAAGTAAAATTCATCCATTGATAAAATCCTGCGTTTTTCATTATGAAATTGAATTTATTCATCCTTTCCAAGACGGAAACGGGAGAATAGGAAGGCTGTGGCACACACTGATTTTATCCAAATGGAAGGAATTTTTTGTGTGGTTACCGATAGAAAGTTTAATTCAGAAACAGCAACAGGAATATTATAAAGCTATTAATCTTTCGAATAATTTAGGAGATTCAACACCATTTATTTTGTTCAGTCTTAAAATAATAAAAGACAGTTTGGAAGAACTGCAGAAAAATGAAAAAAATATGACTGATAAAATGACTGATAAAGAATTGAAAAGGTTGGAAAAAATAGAATTATATTTTGAAAAAAACAAGTATATTGAGAACAATGAAGTTCAAAAGTTATTAAAAGTTTCAGATTCAACAGCAAGAAGATTTTTAAATAAATTAGTAAAAGAAAAAATTTTAGAACCCCTTGGAGAAAGAAAAGGCAGAAAATATAGAAAAATGTAAGTTATTAACAGAAAATTTTAATATCAGAGAAAGGAACATAAAAATGAAAGATATTAGCAGAGTAACATTAATAGTTCTGGACAGTGTAGGAGCCGGAGAACTTCCCGATGCAAAGGATTTTGATGATGTAGGTTCAAACACATTGGGGAATATGGCAAAAGCCGTAGGAGGTATGAGCCTGCCCAATATGGGAAAACTCGGACTTGGAAATATAACAGAGATACTTGGAACACCTCCCGTGGAAAATGTCGAAGGAGCATATGGAAAGGCTGCTGAAGTTTCCATAGGAAAGGATTCTACGACAGGTCACTGGGAAATAGCGGGAGTGCCTCTGGAAAAGCCTTTTCCGAATTATGTCAACGGTTTTTCAGATGAAGTAATAAAGGAATTTGAAGAAAAAACAGGAAGAAAGGTAATGCTGAACAGACCTATGTCGGGAACTGAGGCAATTGATAAATATGGAGAAGAACAGATAAAAACGGGAAAATGGATAGTATACGGGTCAGCGGATCCTGTATTTCAGATTGCGGCAAATGAAGATACAATACCTTTGGATGAACTGTACAAAGCATGTGAAACCGCTCTTGAAATCTGTAATGAAAAATCTCCTGTTTCAAGGGTAATCGCAAGACCTTATGTAGGAAAAAAAGTCGGAGAATTTCAAAGAACTGCCAATAGGCATGATTTTTCCATAGATCCTCCCAAAGAATCAATGCTTGAGAGAATTAAAAAAGCAGGACTTGATGTAATAGGAATAGGAAAAACAAGTGATCTGTTTAACGGAAAGGGAATCACCGATAACAGAAAAGCCAATCAGGATAATCTGGATGGAATAAAAAAGACGGTTACGGCATTAAAAGAAAATACAAAAGGACTTATATTTACCAATCTTGTGGATTTTGACACTGTTTATGGACATAGAAGAAATCCTGAAGGATATGTAAATGCTTTAAAGGAATTTGATAATTGGCTGCCTGAAATACAGAAAAATTTGAAAGATGATGAAATACTCATAATAACTGCCGATCACGGAAATGATCCTACATATAAGGGAACAGACCATACGAGGGAATATATACCGATATTAATTTATGGAAAAAAAGTCAAAAAAAATGTAAATATCGGTACAAGGAAAACTTTTGCGGATATAGCGGCTACAATTGAGGAAATTTTGCTCGGAACTGAAAAAGAAGGAAGTTTTGCTAAGGAAATATTATAGATTTTTTATATTTTTTTGAAAAAAAATACCCAATCTTTTTTGTAAAAAAGGTTTGAATTAAAAAACTGTTTTCACGCTTTTTTTGGAAAAAAAGCTTCGCAATATATCCGAACTTTTTTGTAAAAAAGTTCGATCAAAAAACAATTCAATACAAATTTTACTTTTGCTCAAAAATGCCCGTTCACTGTAAAAACAAAAAGGATGTTTTTACGACGCTCACTTCCTGCATTTTTCACGTAGTAAAATTTGAATGTTGAAGGAAACTAAAAAATAAAGAAACAGTTTTAAATGAGAGTATAATTAAACTGTAATAGTCAAAATAAAAACTCGAAATATAGGTAAAAACCCAACATTCAAATTATTTCAACGAAAAAAATACGGGAATGAGCGTTTAGAAAAATCACTGTCTGAGCGAAGGGAGTTTGTGATTTTTTAGTGAATGGAGTGTTTTGCAAAGTTTTTTCAAAAAGTATAGAAAAGGGAGTATGAGATGTCAGTGAGTCCATATAGAAAAAGTAAGTATTTTTGTTAAATTTTTTTAAAAAGTTCAGAAATATAATATCAATTTGATTTTTACAGAAAGCGTAAAATATTTTGAAAGGTTTAATTTATGGCTGAAAGAGAAAAATGGCTTAAATGGGCAATGGAATTGCAAAGTTTGGCACAGGCAGGATTAGAATACGGAAAGGATAAATTTGATTTGGAGAGATATGAGCGGATAAGAGAAATTTCTGCTGAAATGATAAGTCATAAATCAGAAATCTCCATTGAAAAGGTAAAAGAGCTTTTCTGTAATGAAAAAGGTTATCAGACACCTAAAATTGACGTACGTGCAGCAATATTCAAAAATAACAGGATTTTATTGGTTAGAGAAAATGACGGTAAATGGTCACTACCCGGAGGTTGGGCGGATATTAATCTGACTTTGAAGGAAAATGTGATTAAAGAATCCAAAGAGGAAGCGGGAGTGGATGTTTTACCTGAAAAAGTAATAGCAGTGGTAGACAGGGAAAAACATAATCTGCCTTTTTATCCATATGCAATTTATAAAATATTCGTTTTATGTTCTCTTCTCGGAGGAAAATTCAAAAAAAATATTGAAACTACCGAAAGCGGGTATTTTAAGTTGGATAATCTTCCTGAACTTTCTATTGAAAAAAATAATTTTAATCAGATAAAAATGTGTTTTGATGCATATAATTCGGAGAACTGGGATACAATATTCGATTAAACGAGAATATTTTTTTGAGATTATAAAAATTATAAAATATGAAAACCTTTTATAAAACACTTTTTGTTAGGAACCATTTGGAGCTAAAAAGATTTTATTATCAGGTGGAAGGAGGCGTTATGATTTTTACTTTAAGAGAATATAAGCTGAAAAATAATGAAATATGCAGTATAAGAAGTGCTAAAGGGAGTGATGCCGAAGATATTATAAAATGCAGAAAAGAAACAACTTCGGAAACGGATTTTTTACTGACTTATCCGGAAGAAGTCGACACGGATGTACAGAAAACAGCGGAATATTTGGAAAAAATTGAAAAAGCTGCGAATAAATTATTTTTATCTGTTCATATAAACGGAAACATGGCGGGAATGTGTAATATAGTTCCCATTTCTGAACGTATTAAAGTAAAACACCGTGCTACATTCGGAATAACAGTAAAAAAAGAATTTTGGAAAATGGGTATAGGAAATCTTCTGATGACTGAAATTATTGAAAATGCTAAAAAAATGGGATATGAGCAGATAGAACTGGAAGTTTATTCGGATAATCGCAGAGCTTTAAATTTATATGAAAAGTTCGGTTTTGAAAAATGGGGTTGTATTCCTAACGGATATAAACTGAAAGACCAAACTTACAATAATTGCATAAAAATGGGAAAAATTCTTTGAAATATTAAAAAATAATAACATTGAAAAATATGTAAAATAAAAATTTAAAGTGGATAGTAAATTTATATTTAATTTAAATTGAAAAATTTTATTTTTTAGGAGGATTTTAAGAATGAAATTAAAAAAAAATAAAAATTTAAAATTTATATGGCTACTTCTTTTATTTACAGTTTTAGTTTCATGTTTTGGAAAAAAAGAAGAACAATCGGAAAATATAAAAAATAATGATGAAAAAACGGAAAAAAATTTAAGTGAGGAAGAATTACAGGCGGGAAAAGGAGTTAATAGTGATTTACCGGACATAGTTTATACCTATGAAGGGATAGTTGATGCTCCTGCAGGAATATACCAGATTCCAAGCGTTTATGAAGAAAAATATATTGAAAAGATGGAATTATGGAAAGAAAATATCCGAAATGAAATGAAAAAAATCAAACCAAGTTTATCTGAAGAAGCTTCCGATCAGGAAATAGAACGTATGTTTAAACAATTTTTATATATCATCGGCTATGATTATACACCTTTTGAAACTATAGACCGTTTTTCATATGTAATTTTTAAAAATGATATGGAAAATCCTTTTACTCATAAAAAAATTGAAGAAAATATGAACGTCAACGTAGAAATTGTGTTGGATGCTTCCGGTTCAATGATAAAAAAAATCGGAAATAAAACAATGATGGAAATTGCAAAAGAATCTATTCAAAGAGTGTTATCTCAAATGCCTGAAAATGCAAAAGTAGGACTTCGTGTGTTCGGTCATAAAGGAGATAACAGTTATGATAAAAAAGAAGAGTCTTGTAATGCAAATGAATTAATTTCTCCGATAGAAACTTTGAATTTGCCGAAAATAGAAAATGCACTGACTTCT